>CAVCCB010000150.1:0-5407 GCA_963600595.1 Subdoligranulum sp. APC924/74
TGAGTCGCTGTATATAGTCTCTTTGCAACATAAGCTTTTTGGGTGCAAAGTTACACTTTTTCATACGAACTTCCAAACAAACACCCCACTATTTTACGCAAGCTCTCGACGCTACAATTCATGATAGGGTACCTCTTTCTTGTTCGCAAGGAAGAGGATTTTTGTTTTCCAGAGGTCTTGTATTTCCCTTTTTTATGCCCTAATATCCAAGCAGTTGGAGACAGGCTTTACGCTTATGCCACCTTGGAAGAATGGAATATTCAAATTGAGTTTTTCGCAACAGAAGAGGAACTTGTAGACTTCTTTGTTGAGAACTGGGGAACTGCAGATGAATCCTACGAAAACATGACAGACGAAGAATTGGATGATTATTACGATATTGCCGAGGAAGAAGGGTTCTACTCATTACCTTATGTGCAAATAGGTTTTAATGAAGAGTAGTATTCAAAACCTTGCAAGAAACTGGACACCCTATTCTTTTACTTCCCTTTGAGCCATATCCTGAAGAAACGGTCGTAGATGATGTAGCTGTTGTTATATTTATAGACAAAAGAGTTTAAAATATGAGGGAAATGTTTTGCTTCAGATGCCTGTACAGCCACCAGAAGGCAGGGATGAGAAACATTGATTCTTGCATTTAGTTTCCTCGAATGGGCACTATCCTCCCAAGGCTGGGGCAAAAGACTGTCTCAGTAAGACAGGATGACTGTCTTACTTGGACAGTCTGCTCCAAAGTACAATGGGCAACTTAACGAAATGCTTAGCGAGCCTCCTATAACGAAAAAGACCGCACACCGCACAAAATCCTTATAACCCGATGAAAAACAGACGCTTGTGCTTGTGCGGTGTTCGTTTGCCACCGCACGGAGACCGCACGCACCGCACAAAAAATCAGGATGTGCAGTCTTGTGCGGTTTCCGTGCGGTCATAGAGCGAGACCGCACTCTGTAAATTATTAGTACACAGCGTGTTAGGTTGCATTTGTGCGGTGTGCGGTCTATTTTGCAAATTACTTGTTCAGCTTCCAGGTTACGCCGTCCTTGGTGTCCTTTACTTCAAATCCGGCACCGGCGAGGGCGTCGCGAATCTGGTCGCTGGTCGCCCAGTCCTTTGCAGCTTTTGCCTTGGCACGCAGGTCGAGCACCATATCCACCACCTTGCCGTAAGCCTCCTCACGGGCATCGTTGTTGGCACCCTTCTCGCTCTTCAAGCCCATGAGGTCGATGGCGAAGAGGTGCATGGTGTCGGAGAGTTCCTTCAGGTCATCGGCGGAGATGTTTGCCTTGTGGTCAAGGGCGGTGTTGATGACGTGGCAAGCCTCAAAGAGGTAGCTGATGACGAGCTGCGTCTGGAAGTCGTCGTTCATTGCGTCGTAGCAACGCTGGCGCAGTTCGCCCACGAACTTCTTCACCTGCTCGTCGCTCTGCTTCGCCACGGGCACACGCTCCAGGTCGTTCAATCCGTTCATCAGTCGCTCCAAGCCCTTCTGGCTCGCCTTCAACGCATCATTGGAGAAATCCACGGTGCTGCGGTAGTGGGCGGAGAGGATGAAGAAGCGGATGGTCATGGGTGAGTAAGCCTGCTCCAAGCTGTCGTGGTTGCCCGTGAAGAACTGCTCCAGGGTGATGAAGTTGCCAAGACTCTTGCCCATCTTCTGGCCGTTGATGGTGATCATGTTGTTGTGCATCCAGTAGTGAACCATCTGGTCGCCCTGAGATGCCACAGCCTGAGCTATCTCGCACTCATGGTGGGGGAAGATGAGGTCCATGCCTCCTCCGTGGATGTCGAAGTGGTTGCCCAGGTACTTTCTTCCCATTGCCGTACATTCGCAGTGCCAGCCGGGGAAACCGTCGCTCCAGGGACTGGGCCAGCGCATGATGTGCTCGGGCGAAGCCTTCTTCCAGAGGGCGAAGTCTGCCTGGTTCTTTTTCTCGCCGATGCCGGCAAGCTCGCGGCTCTCGTTGATGACGTTCTCCAGGTTGCGGCCGGAGAGGATGCCGTACTTATGGTCTTTGTTGTATTTCTCGATGTCGAAGTAGATGGAGCCGTTGCTCTCGTAGGCATAGCCGTTGGCGAGGATTTCCTTCACCAGCTGCTCCTGCTCGATGATGTGGCCGGTGGCGTGAGGCTCGATGCTGGGAGGCAGCACGTTGAGTGCTTCCATAGCCTGATGGTAGCGGTTGGTATAATATTGTGCTATCTCCATCGGCTCCAGCTGTTCCAGGCGAGCCTTCTTCTCGATCTTGTCGTCACCCTCATCGGCATCATGCTCCAGGTGGCCCACGTCGGTGATGTTCCTGACGTAGCGTACCTTATACCCTAAGTGCTTGAGGTAGCGGAAGAGTATGTCGAAGGTGATGGCGGGACGGGCATGGCCCAGGTGTGGGTCGCCATATACGGTGGGACCGCAGACGTACATGCCCACATTGGGGGCATGGAGCGGTGTGAATCTCTCTTTTGTTCGCGTGAGCGTGTTGTAGATCAATAATTTCTGTTCCATCTTGTATGAACCTTTCTTTTATGATTTATGCTTATGTTTGCAAAGGTACTGCTTTTTTCTGAGTTATCTGCCAAATTGCCGGCGAAATGTTGGGGCGACAGGGAAAAATACCACATCCTTGTCATCACTCCAGTTTCCCTGCCACCAGCTCGTTGCGGGTCATTCTCTCCATATACGACTGTATGACGGCTTTCACCTCCCGCTCCATAGCCTCGCGTACCTTTGGCTCCTTGTCGGCGACGTTCTGCTTCAGCAGCAGGTCGGTGCGGAAACGGTAGAGCGCCTTGGTCTTCTGGCCGTCCCACTGCAAGAGGTAGTCGCCCTTCACATACTGGTAGATGCCGTTGAGGTAGTTTACCGCCCAGGTGTCCTTTGCCGGGGTGGTGAGCAGGTCGATGCCGAAGCCCACATACTTCCTGTCGTAGCCCAGATAGCTCAGCACCGTGGGCATGATGTCTATCTGCTGGGCGATGGCGTCGCGCATACCGGGCTTGAACTCTCCGCTCGGGTCGAAGAAGATGATGGGCGAGCAGAAGCCACCCAGGTCAGTCTGGTAATACTCGTGGTCGCTCAGGTTGGTATGGTCGGAGGTGATGACGAAGAGCGTGTTCTTGTACCAGGGCATCGTCTTTGCCTTGGCGAAGAACTTGCGCAGGGCATTGTCGGTGTAGCGGATGCACTTGTGGATGACGATGCCCTCTTCGGGGAATACCTTCTTGTATTCCTCGGGGATGACATAGGGATGGTGGGACGAGGCGGTGAAGAGTGCCGTCATGAAAGGCTCCTTCATCTCTCCCATCTTCGTGGCGTAGAACTGCATGAATGGCTCGTCCCAGATGGCCCAGGTGCCGTCGAAGTCCTTGTCACCTCCGAAGCGCTTGTCGGCATTGTACTCCGTCCTGCCGAAATAGTCGTTGAAACCGGTGGTGCGGGCAAAAGCCTGGAATCCCATCGACCCGTTTTCCGCCCCATGGAAGAAGGCGGAATAATAGCCCTCGTGCTTCAGTTCGCCCGCCAGTCCGCTGACATTGTTCATGGATGCCGGGGTGAGGAAGAAGGGCTCCACGAACATCGGGATGCTCGACAGGATGCTGGGCATTCCGTCGATGCTCTTCCTGCCGTTGCAGTAGGAATAGAGATAGGTGGCACTGTGCTGCATCAGGGAGTCGGTGAAGGGCGTGTAACCCTTGTACTTGCCCCCTTCGAGCCACTTGTTGAAGCCGCCGATGTATTCTCTGCCGAAGCTCTCGATGATGATCACCACCACGTTCTTCCTGCGCTTGACGAGCGAGTCGGAGGGGGTATGGATGGGGGAGTAGATGGCATCGAGCTGCTTGTCGGTGTAATAGCCGGGCACGACGAAGGCGGGCTTGTCGATGGTGCGGATGATGGAGAACGGTGTGTTGAGTACGATTGCAGCCTCCAGGGGGCGGTCCACATACTGGTTGGCATTGCTGATGGTGATGGGACGTACGGCAGTGGTGAAGCCGCCACGCATACCTGCCACGCAGAAGGGCACGAACACTGCCAGGCACAGGAGATGCATACAATAATATTTCAGCATCGGTTTGAGCCGGTAAGGCCGGGAAGTCTCTGACGGCGCCTCGCCCTTCGGCATACGGTACGCATACCACAGCCCCACCATCAAGGCGATGCCGATCAATACCAGATACCAATGGTTGATGACCTCCACGCCGAAGATGCTCCCCAGGTTGTTCTCGTTCTTGAACTCAGAGAACACGGTGGCGGTGGTGCGGCGGGTGGTATATTTGAAATAGACGCAGTCTGCCAGGTTGGCGACGATGCAGATGCCGTTGCACACGAGGAACACCCACTTCGCCATCTTCTGATACCATGCCCGCTCCTTGTAGTGGATGGGGAAGAGCATCAGCAGGGCATAGAGGGAGTTGGTGTAGAGGATGGCGGAGGTGTCGAAGTACCAACCGCCATGCAGCATCTCGCCAAAGGCACTCCATGTCATCGTGTCGGAGAACATTCCCCAGTTGACCGCCAGGAACACCAGGCGGCAGATCTCATAGGCCACATAGGCAAGCACCATGTTGAGCAGGAAGCACAGGGGTGCCGAGAGTATATTTCTCCTAATCTTCATCGTTTGTCAATTTGGGTTCTGAATAATCCTTGGTTGCCATCTCGTAGACGAGTTTGAACCACACCAGCACACAGGGCAGTGCCTTCAGGGCGTAGGGCTGCACATAATGCTTGCGGATATACGCCGGGAAGAGGTCGGAGGGCGACATGCTCGTGAGGATGAACGCAAACACCATCAATGCCACATCCCAACGGTTGCGCTTCCAGGGGGCGGTGACATACCAGATGGCGACACCCAACAGGGCGATGATGTAAGTGCTTGACTCACTGCCCGTGCTGAACAGTACTACGAACATCAGCGTGGAGGCAAGGAAGGCATAGCGGAAAGCCTCGTTCTTGTATTGCTTGATGCGGAGATAAGGATAGCAGAAAGCCAGGATGCCGGGGACGATCAGACAGAGGTCGGAATAGGTGGGGATGCGCGATATCTTGCGCACCAGGCCCAGCAAAGACTG
The DNA here is from genome assembly GCA_963600595.1 of Subdoligranulum sp. APC924/74. GTDB lineage: Bacteria > Bacteroidota > Bacteroidia > Bacteroidales > Bacteroidaceae > Prevotella. The sequence continues at coordinate 5,065 of CAVCCB010000150.1, forward strand.
GTTGGTGCCGCAGCTGAACATGTTGTCCATGTTCTTCTCCGACAGGCTGACGTACCATTCCTTGTACTGGCCGATGATGTATTCGGGACTGCTGATTGCCATGGGCAGCACGAAGAACAGGACAGCCCATCCCGCCAATGCCGCCACAAACTTCACCTTGTGCTTGGAGAAGAAGAAGAACGCCAGTCCCACGATGCCATAGAGCTTGACGAAGGTGCCTATCATGATGAAGCAGGCAGCCATGATGTCCTTCTCTTTCTGGATGCAATAGTAGGAAGCCACGATGACGGCGGCGATGATGATGTTGAACTGGCTCATGAAGAGCGCCGTGAGCAACTCGTGG
>CAVCCB010000151.1:0-5275 GCA_963600595.1 Subdoligranulum sp. APC924/74
GACCATCGTGACCCTGGTGATTGGCATCATCGTCTTGATTATCTCCTGCTTCCTGCCACAACTCGTGTAAGCTGCACAGCTGATTCATTTAACACTTAAGGCGTGTTCTAAAAATTCTGCGCATTGTTAATAGACGGATTGCTCTTTGTAGGATTTTTTTGAACAACTCTTCCACATGAATTAGGACATACATTCTCCGCCTTGCGGGAATCTCAACACATATGAAATCCCTGAGCATTTCTCAATGCCCAGGGATTCTTTTTCCCTAACCTAAAAGCCAACCTACGTCTTGCTCTTAGCATCGATAAACCTAAAAACTAATGTATGTCTTATTGTTTCCAATCATTCATACGATGCAATCATTTAGAGGTAACCAGCCACTTCTGCTATCTTGTCGACCTCCTTCTTCAAGGCGGGACGACCTTCCAATATACTTTTAAATTTGAGCTAGTTTTGAAAACTGATGCAAAGGTTGTCATTTTCATCCATAAGCGACCTAATCTTTTGACCTGTTGGCCGTGACTTTTGGCAGAATCCGACTTTCGCTGACATGAAAGGAACGCAAACGGATAAATTCACAAAATAATGTACAAAAAGACAAATGGATTACACCTAGACTATATAACTTTGCCACAAAAAATGACAACAAATAACAATCGAAACAAGACTGTGAAAAAAAGATTAATTCTGTTACTCTCCGCATGTCTCGCCCTGCCAGTGAGCATGGACGCAGTGGAAAGAACCAAGCTCAACTTCAACGGCGGATGGCTGCTGAAGGTGGGCGACCCCAAGGATGCCGAGACAGCGGGATTTAAGGACACCGCCTGGAAGCCGGTGACCCTGCCCCGCGCCTTCAACGAGAAGGAGGCCTTCCGCGTGTCGATCGAGAACCTAAGCGACACCGTGATGTGGTACCGCAAGCACTTCGAGGTGCAGGAGGTGGGTGACCGCAAGTACTTCATCGAGTTCGAGGGCGTGCGCTTCGCCGCCGACATCTGGCTCAACGGACAGAAGGTGGGATTCACCGAGAACGGCGTAATGGCGAGCGGATTCGACCTTACACCTTATATTATTAAGGGGCAGAACGTCATCGCCGTGAGAGTGGACAATTCCTGGAATTATCACGAGCGCGCCACGGGGCAACGCTACCAGTGGAACGACAAGAACTTCAACGCCAACTACGGCGGCATCCCGAAGAACGTGTTCCTCCATACCACCGACAAGCTCTACCAGACCTTGCCACTCTACAACAATCTCAAGACAACAGGTACCTATATTTATGGTACTAATTATGATATTGCAGGCAAGCAAGTGACAGTGAATGCCGAGTCACAAGTGAAGAACGAGGACTCACTGCCCCGCACCTTCCGCTTCTCGGCCCAGGTAATCGACCTTGACGGCAAGGAAGTTGGGCACTTCGATGGTGAACGGTATACTCTTAAGCCCGGCGAGACGAAGACCGTAAAGGCCAGCGGAAAGCTTTCGGACGTCCACTTCTGGAGCTGGGGCTACGGCTACCTCTACACCGTGAAGACATTCCTCAGGGCCGACGACGGCAGCGAGATCGATGGCGTGGCCATCCGCACCGGTTTCCGCAAGACCCAGTTTGGCGAGGGCAAGTTCCTGCTCAACGACCGTGCCATCATGATGCATGGCTACGCCCAGCGTACCAGCAACGAATGGCCGGGCGTGGGTCTGAGTGTGCCGGCCTGGCTCAGCGACTACAGCAACAAGCTGATGGTGGAATCGGGCGGCAACCTCGTAAGATGGATGCACGTTTGTCCTTGGAAACAAGACATCGAGAGCTGCGACCGAGTAGGTTTGATACAAGCGATGCCTGCTGGAGATGCAGAAAAAGACGTGGATGGCAGACGCTGGGAACAACGACTGGAACTGATGAAGGAAGCCATCATCTACAACCGCAACAACCCCAGCATCATCTTCTACGAGAGCGGCAACAAGGGCATAAGCCGTAAGCACATGCTCCAGATGAAGGCCCTGCGCGACGAGTTCGACCCTCATGGAGGCAGAGCCAGCGGAAGCCGAGAGATGCTCAACATCAACGAGGCTGAATATGGCGGCGAAATGCTTTACATCAACAAGAGCAAGAAGCACCCGATGTGGTCGATGGAGTACCATCGCGACGAAGGCATGCGAAAATATTGGGATGAGCAGAGCTATCCCTACCATAAAGAAGGCGACGGTCCGCTCTATCGTGGCAAGCCAGCCTTCGAATACAACCACAACATGGATGTGTTCGCAGCCAGCATGGTGGAAAAATGGTTTGAGTATTGGCAGGAACGTCCAGGTACAGGCAAGCGTGTGAGCGACGGCGGTACCAAGATTATCTTCTCAGACACCAACACCCACCACCGCGGTGAGGCTAATTATCGCACCAGTGGCGTGACCGATGCCATGCGCATCCCGAAGGATGCCTTCTTCGCCCACCAAGTGATGTGGAACGGATGGATTTCTCCCGAAAAGGATGGCACCTACATCGTAGGTCATTGGAACTACAAGCCAGGCACCGTGAAGACTACCGAATACGTAGTGAGCACGGGCGACGAGGTGGAACTCTTCGTCAACGGCAAGAGCCTGGGCAAGGGCGAGCGCAGCAGCCAGTGGCTCTTCACATGGAACAATGTGCCCTTTGAGGCAGGAAAGATTGAGGCCGTGGCCTACACCAACGGAAAAGAAACCAGCCGCTATGCCATCGAGACCGCCGGCAAACCTCATCACATCAAGCTCACCAGCATCCAAAACCCTGAAGGTTTCAAGGCAGACGGTGCCGACATGGCTCTCGTGCAAGTGGAGGTAGTGGATAAGGAAGGCAGACGCTGCCCGCTCGACAACCGCACCATCCACTTCAACTACCAGGGCGAACTGGAATGGATTGGCGGCATCGCCACACCAAACGAGGAAACCCAAAAGAAATTGGCAGCCAAGAAGCAGAGTCTGGTGGTTGACAAGAACGAGACCGCTGAGCAGAAAGCCGCCCGCAAGGCCGCCGACATCCTCGACTCCACCGACAGCGACAACACCTTCGACAACTACATCGGCAAGATGGACCTCCCCGCGGAGTGCGGTGTGAACCGCGTGCTGATTCGCAGCACCGTGAACCCAGGCAACATCAAGATTTTTGCTGCTGCCGACGGCATCAAGGACGTGGCAAGCATCGAGCTTAACACCGAGAAAGTGGACATCGACCACTACCTGCCCCAGCAGACATTGAAAGGCGACCTCTCCCGTGGCGAGACACCTTCTACCCCATCCTACACCGACATCAAGGAAACCCTCGACATCGCAGGTGTAGTGGCAGGAAGCAACCAGGAGGATGCCCAAAAGACTTTCGACGACGACGAGACCTCCGAGTGGAAGAGCGACGGCAATCCTGAGAACGCATGGATTACCTATCAGCTAGGCAAGAAGGAAGCGGTAGACGAAATCACCGTGAAGCTGACGGGATGGAGAGACAAGATGTATCCCCTCGCCATCTATGCCGGCAAGAAGAAGGTTTGGGAAGGCTACACCTACGCATGCCTCGGCTATGTGCACATCAAGATAGACAAGCCTGTGAAAGCAAAGGACATCACCATCAAGATGGTGGGCGATGCCAAGAGCAAGACCCAGCTCGGCGACACCAAGGAGCTGGCTGGCGGTAAGGCTAGCAGCCTCGACTTCATCGGAGTAAAAAAAGGCAAGCCCGTATTGAGAATCGTTGAGATCGACTTGCTCAAGAACAAGTAGAGGGCAACCGACTCATTGAATGAGAGGGTGTGTCACAAGTCCATACCGGCTTGCTTCCTACCCCTGTTGCGGGAAATGTAACAAAAACTTGGCCGTTAGCCACTTTTTTTGTATATTTGCACGCAACCAAAGCCATCAAGCCATGCAAACAAGCAAATATCTGCTCGCTAACGACCGGGACAAAGAATGGGGACTTACCATCAGTACCGTTGGGCACGAACGCATCATGCCAGGAGAGGAATACCCCACACGCGGACATGCAGACGGTTATCACTTCGACCTGCAGCGCGGACGCGTGCTCGACGAGTACCAATTGCTCTACCAGCCCGAAGGATGCGGCATCTTCCAGTCGGACCACATACCCGAGACGAACATCAAAGCTGGTGACATCTTCCTACTCTTCCCAGGAGAGTGGCACACCTACCATCCTTTGCCGGACAAGGGATGGGACAGTTACTGGATCGGGTTCCGCGGCAAGAACATAGACGACCGCGTACATGCAGGATTCCTCTCGCCCTCCAAGCCGATATACCATGTGGGGTTCGCAGCCGAGATACTCGCACTGTATAAGGAGGCGCTGCGCACCGCACAGGAGGAGGCAGCCTATTCGCAACAGACGCTGGCAGGCATTGTCAACCATCTCATCGGTCTGATGTACTCGTTGGAGCGCAACATCATCCTGGGCAAGAACTCTGCACACGTGGAGATGGTAAGCAAGGCTCGCATGCGCATACGTGAGTCACTCGAGAGCGACCTTACCATACAGCAGATAGCGGACGAACTGGGTGTAAGCTACTCGTCGTTCCGTAAACTCTTCAAGGAGCACACGGGTATAGCACCCGCCACTTACCAGCAGGACCTACGACTGCAACGGGCCAAGGAACTACTCTCCACCACTGGCGAGAGCATCAAGGAAATAGCCTACCGCCTCAACTTCGAGACTCCCGACTACTTCTCCTCGCGCTTCAAGATCCTTACGGGCATGAAGCCGTCTGAGTTCCGCAACCGTACCTCCTAACCATGTAAGGAAAACTCTCATAAGCAAAAGTGCTTTTCATGAACCAAGCATGAAAAGCACTTTTGCCTTTTTCTCTGGGACTTGTCTATCACTGTAGCGAAGAGTCAACACGCTCTTCTATATATTTCAAATATATACAATACGCAAAATCCACTAGTGCCGCTATACAAGCTGCTATACCAGGAATCAGCATAGAACGGTCATCAAACTTAAAACCCAATATGCACATTACAACAACAAAAACATCAACGTACTTGTTACTAACGGGCCTATCCTTTTCACGCATGAAAAGATAGACTCCAAAAAGCAACGAAACAACCAATACAACTATAGCTATTAGTTTTTCTTCTGCCAGATATCCTCTATACGACAAACTAAGAAAGAATACCGTGATACCTATTTTGTCAGCAAATCCCAAAGCCTTACCCAATTTCGTCATAGTTAAAATCAGTTATTTATTTGCCAATAAAGAGCACTATTGATAGTCAAATCTGCAGATAAAGACAATTC
>CAVCCB010000152.1:0-5125 GCA_963600595.1 Subdoligranulum sp. APC924/74
AGTCGTCTCTATGTCGCTCTTCCTCGATAACAGCCGCCTCCCAAGTGTTCAACTTAATGATTGCCTCCCTTGTGTAAGGGGACACATACAGATGGTCTGGCCATGATGTACCTCCCTCGTCACGTATGCTCAATATATCTGTTGGCAAAGTGAAATTATGAATGGTCACCACATCGCCGTTTGATACAATATCGTCATACTTTGCCCTGTGTTCCGTAGGTAGCTTTACCACCTGTGTCCTGTACTTGTCACGAAGTCTATGGAATTCGTCCTTTGCGTAATCCTCCAATGCAGCCATCTGTTCGCTGTCCATGGTAAACAGAATTACATCTATTTTTGCAGATAAAGGATTGTCCTCATCGTAGAATTTATCTACATACCTTTTGTCAAGACCTTCACTTGCGAGTTTTGCATCGGCCTGACGCAGTTGTCGGTCAAGGTCAAGATCGGTCGTAGAGAAAAGGCTTCCTTTATGTGTCTGCAATGTCTTTCCGTACACATCCAGACTCTCCACATTGAGGCGGAACTGCATCACTTTTTCCGAAAGTTGCTTATATGTCCCCACTTCTTTCAAGCGTTTCACATATTGCGCTATCTTTTCCACGACACGGTTGGTAGCATCGTTTGCGGCCTCTGTCTCCAGTCTTGTCCTTACCAGGAAGTGAGCCATGGAAAAATAGGACTTCAGATAGTTGTTGATTCTTACTGAACGCACATCGTATGTTTGCAGGCACATGTCGTTTACTGCCTGTATGATGCCTTCGCGGTCGATGCTTTCCTCAACAATTTCTAACTCTGCCGATTCCGGGAGTTCTCCCTCTTGTGTCGCAGTTACGCTATCTGTCTTTGCAATTTCTACCTGACTATTGCTTGCCTGTGGTGCATCTGAATGTATCTCTTCCTGGTGTTGACTTGCCATTGCAGGTTGAGAGAACAATGGCATTGCCGGCTCTGTCCCAGCAAGCTCAACCGCTGTTGTCAAGGCAGACGCTCCTGTGTTGGTCGGAATGCCAGGACCTGTCTGCTGCGTGCAGACGGGATTGTTTATGACAGGACGCTTTTGTGGGCGTACCGTCAGTGTCTCCACCGTCTTGCTGCCTATCTGTTGTCCCTCCACGTTGGTCGGCAGACCTGCACCTTCTGCGCTTTGTATCTTTTCCACCACATCGTGTAAGGTACGCTCGTCGAAGAACGGCAGGAAAAGCCACACGTTGTTGAGCGACTCGTCCACCTGTATGCGCATTCCCATCGGCGTGCGTATCATACGTCCCAACAGCTGGGCTATGTAGGTGGCATCGTTAGCATGACGGAACGACACCATGGTTTCGGCACGGGGACAGTCCCACCCAGTCGACAGGTTGTCTTTGAAGAACACGACCTTTATTCTGCGGTCATCGGCTATGCGCGACGGCTCCTCGTGGGGTACGGCGAGTCCGTTCATCAGCACATCGCCCGTAGTCTGCCCGAAGGTGTGTACCACCTCGCCCTTCTCAAACTTCCGGCCGCGCCGCTCCTCTATCTTGCGCACACAGTCATCAAGGTCAGTAGTGGAGAGTTTGTTTCCTGTTCCGTTCTGAACCTGCACCACCAGTACCGGGTTGACGTAGGCGTAGTGCTGCTCACGGCAGTACTGTTCCCAATGGGCGCATTTGTCCATCCACTCGTCTGTAGCAGTCTGCAATACGGCCATTTCATTGCCCAGCGATGACGGATAGCCTATCTCTATCATGTCTTTCAATAGTCCTGAGGCACGTACCTCGTCGGCTGTTGTCGCCACCTTGTGCACGGTGGAGGTTAGTCCGGCAGCAAGTCGGTCAAAACGTTCGGGAGTAGCTGTCACGCCGATGACCACTGGCATTTGTGGAAGGTGGTCTTCCGGCGAGCCTTTCAGGAATTTCTGCATGATGGTGGTAGCAGTAGTGGCACTGTTCCCTTTCGTGCCACGGTGGGCTTCGTCAATGATGAAATACAGGCGACTGCCCTTTTCTGCCACAGTGTTGGCAAGTGTCTCCCAAATAGTCCACTGACGAGTATCGCCGTGCTTGGTCAGCAGACTGCTCGTGGAGAGTTTCTGCGTGTTGAGGAAGTAGATGGTGCCGTCGGCGAGCACCCGTTGGTTGAACGAGTCCTCACTGATGGTAACCGTTTGCGATATGACCAGACGGTCGCTCTTGGTGTTGATCTTGTCTTTCGACTGTTTGTTGAGCTCAGGCGAGTCGCTCAGCCACACGAAGATGGCATCGGGCTGCTCCATGTAGTCGCCGTCGCCGAAGAAGATGCGCTCGATGAGCGATGCCATGATAATGGTCTTGCCAGCCCCTGTAGGTGCCGAGTAGCTGATTACTTGCGGCGTGTGGTATCTGTTGTAGCCGTCCATGGCTTGCGCCGTGCGGTGGCGTAGGTCGTTGATGGCTCGCTGCTGAAATGCTATGTTTGATATTTTCATTTCTGTAGTAAAGTGCTTTGAGGGTTATTGTCTTGTGCAGTTGATGCGGAAGTTGTCGAGATAGTCGGTGTAAAGCTGGTAACAATTGATACCGGGCAAGAGTCGGCTTATCTCCAGGAATGCCGGTTTTGAGTCGGTCACGATGTAGGCAGTCTCGATGTTTTCCGACGACTTTACCTCCATGGCGAAATCGTCCATCCATGCCTCGCTGGTAAGTATGGCCATGTGGTTCTGCTTCAGCACGAGCATGGGCGGTATGTCCTCGCCACTGGCTATCGCAGGACGTTCTCCGTGTGTTCCTGCCTTCATCCACAGTATGGGGAGCAGCTCCCTGAACTGCCGTCCGAGTGCCACGCTTGTCTTGTCGAGGAAACCGAGCTTGAAGTATTCGGCATTGGCGGCAAAGCCGTCCTGCATGGGGAAGGTGACGGGTACTGACTCGACGTAATCGCCAAGCAATGCTACGATTTCGCTCTTCGCCTGTTTGAAGAGCTTGCTGTTCTTTGTCACCACATATAGCTCCTTGATATGGTCTTGGCCGTCCAGTTCGTTGAGCCATTCGCTTGCCGCGCTGTCCTCGAAGAGGATGCTTACGGGATAGTCTTCCGAGACGATGTATGGACAATCGTCGGTGACGAGGCTTTGCGCCAGCTTCTTCTTGCCAAGCAACGCCACTATCAGCTTCTTCACTTTCTTGCCGTCCCGACCTTGCGGAATGTCAAACTCCAGTTGTTTGATTTGCCTTGCTGTCCGCTTCTCTTCGGTCAGCGTCGTGATGTAGTCGCCCACGAGAACCTTGCCGTTTACGTCTACACCCTTGATGGAGCATTGTGTGCGAGGCCAAGTTACGTAGCGGGCGATGCCCAGCCGTTCCCATTCCTCATCGCCGGTCTTGTAGCCCTGGGCTTTAAGCGCAGTCGCCTCGTCCTCGCTCACCTCGTTGTTGGTCACCATGATGCAGCGTCGCTTGCCGCCATCCTCCTTGTTCAGCAGGTTCACGGCATGGAGCGTTGTGCCCGAGCCTGCAAAGAAGTCGACAATAAGGGCATTGGGCTTGTTGGCCACGAAGAAGCGTAAAGCGTCGTGAACGGCGTAGAGGGACTTAGGGAAGGAAAATCTACCACTTCCTATTATCATATTCAACATAGATGTCCCGTAATCACTTGCTGAGTGTTCCTTTTTGTTCCAAACAGTTAATGGTCGCACTTCTCGTATTGCGTCATCCTTTAACTCTATAATGTATGCACCATCGTCATCAGTCCCAATGACTTTGTACATACCCTTTCGGAAGTTCTTTTCCATCCCTGATGATAAATAGTAACCTGTACGTCCCCTTCCATTCCATTTTCCAAAACTTAGAAAATGGTTTTCCTGCTTTTCAATTAAAGTGTCAGGTTGTAAATTCCAAGTAAGTTCGTCACCATTTGCTCCGAGTGGCCACATTGCTACTGTTTTTGCAGGCGGGATATAGGTATCTTTATCTTCGCCTAATTGCAACACAGGTCCATGACCTAAAAATTTTCCTGTTTCTTTATCGAAAAGAAGAGGATAAAAAAGGTTTGGTCGGTCTGTACGTTTACCATGGTTGCTTGCTTGTCTAAGCAAAGCACGTAAACGTACGCTTAGATCTTTGGCATCTTGACTAACATTCTTGTCAACAACAGAGCGCAGCATATCTGTTCCATTTGGGAAAAGAGATGCAGACCCGATGTATATATAAAAAATGTATTCTTCGCAACGAGAGAACTGATTGTCACGACGATTGCCCTTTGGGTTTATCACAGTACTCACCATCTGTATATTAGCCTCCGGGAACATCTGCTCTAGCAGACACCCGAGGTGCAGATACTCCTTCTCATCGATGGTCACGATGAGCACGGAATCGGCAGGATTGAGGAGTTTCTTTGCCAGTATCAAACGTTTCTCCATCATGGAGAGCCACTTGGAATGGCGGTATTGGTCGGAGGAGTCCACGTAGTCGTTGTTGTATTTCCAGTCGCGGGCACCCGTGTTGTAGGGAGGGTCAATGTAGATGCAGTCCACCTTTCCCGCATAGAGATATGCCAGCAACTGCAGGGCATGGAAATTGTCCGCCTCTATCAGTGTGTGCCAAAGGTCGGAGTCGGGAGCATTCTCCACACGGTCCACAGGCTTCAGGTAAGGGTAGATAGGTTCGCCAAACTCCGCCACGGCCACCAAATCGTCCAGGGCAATGCGTTCCTCTTTTCCCTTCTCGGCACCCAGAGCAAGGCACACGGCATCATCGCCCTCAATGGCTTTCACCACAAAGAGTTGTTCCAGTTTCCCTTCCTTTCGGGCCACCGTGCAGCCCCGGCGAATCTTCACGTCGGGAAGCATGGCACACTCAGGCTCATGGTTCTCGTATACCAGTCCGAACTTGTTTTGCCCCTTCAGTCTCTCCATTTCCTCACGGATGCGGGCACGTAGTCCCTCGTCCGCTATCTGTTCTATCAAATCATTTATCGCTGCCATGTATATCTATCGTTTGTGTTATATAACGAGCACCAAGGCTCGCTTTTATTCGTTATTCTTTCACTTTGTTGCCTCCTTTACATCCACACGTTGCCATCTTTACCCCCAGCTTTCCCTTTTGGGTCATTAGGACTACCAACGCCAAAGACCATGCAACAAGGTAAAATGAAAGCAGATGAAACTAAA
>CAVCCB010000153.1:0-5111 GCA_963600595.1 Subdoligranulum sp. APC924/74
CTGCAACGGAACGGCTGGGAAGAAACTATAGGGGTGAGAAGACCTTCGACACCGTGATGACGGAATTCCGCAGGGATGCCGGAGTGAGATACAATCCCGACCTCGTGGCATTCATCGACGCCCATCCCGATGTGGCGGAGAAACTGGCGGAACTCATCAATGACGGCTGGGTGGAGATTTATTATAACATCTACAGCCAGTTTATCCGATGATGGTATCCGAAAATATGTTTTTGAGCATCTTTTCATCAAAAATATTGCCAAACATTTGGAACTTTCTGAAATAAATGCTATCTTTGCCGCACTATATTATAAAATGTGGCATACATAACGTATTGAAAACAATAAAGATAATAAGCAAATGATTGACAACGTAACCCAGCAGTCTGTCTTCGGCACCTATTCTCAGAAAGAGAATCAGGTCACCTCTGCGCTCCTCAAGATCCTTGAAGCGGATAGGGGGGGGGGATTTGCTCAATGATTTCCTGCAAAGCTTAGGAGACAATGGACTGCCTGAGAAAAGCCTCTCTTTGGAGGCGCAAAAGTACATCGACGACAAGGATGTACACAGTATTCCCGATGGGCTGATATCCTGCAACTATGCTTTCAAAATTTATATCGAAAGCAAGCTGTCGAAGGATATCAATCGCGACCAACTCGAAAATCACAAGAAACTGATTGCTGGGGACCGGGATGGGAATAACAAGCTCATCTACATCACCAAGCACGCCACGCGTCCCGCTGAACTTTCGGAGGGAATCCTGTGGACCAACTGGAGCGAGCTGCTGAGATTCCTCAAGGCGTATGAGCCGGAGGAATCCAACGTGATTCTCGACTATCTCATCGAACAGTTTGAGTTGCTCATCACTTCCCTTGGACTGTATGATGACTCTGAAAAACGGGTCCTCATCGTAGGTGGCAGGTGGGGCGAGCCTGTGGCATTGGAGTATGGCTTCTATGCCTGCCAGGCGAACCGCTACTTCAAGAAATCCAAGTACTTGGCGTTCTACTACGACCAGCGCATCAAATACCTCTTCGAGGTCATTGGCGAGAAGAAGGAGTGTGTCGACATCCGGGAGTTGAAGGATGAGGTTCCCGAGGAGTATTTCCGGAAGAAGGAACCCAATTATCGGCCCGAGAACCGTACGTTCTTCAAACTCAAGAAGGTGCATGAGTTTGTGCCCGTCATCGAGAACGACACCGTGAGCCGTACCGGCAGGCGTGTCGCCTTCACCCAGGGGCAGACGTATACCACCTATGACAGGATTATGAAGGCAAAAAAGACGTCTGAGCTGAGGGAATATTCTATTAAATAACAATACATTTATTTTTTTGAGCCGATAGGAGAAATGCGCATATAAGACCTCCATTTTTAGCTTATGAAACATTACATACCTATGTTTCTCCTTGCTGCGGCATCCTGTGGCATGGTGTCGTGCCAGCAGGAGGAAGGGCTGACTTCGCCGACGCTGGCGAAGTCGCAGGTGGATTCGTATATACTTGTTGATAGCTTATATTATACTTTTGACACTGAAAATAAAAAGGCGACGATAGAGGGATTTGAACCTAATATATTTCTGGAAAAATATTATTATAAACATCCAGTATCAATAAAATTCCCAGATAACGTCACATACAATAATGATGTGTATACTATAACTGGTTTGGGGAAAAATGCATTATATGGGAGGGTATCAAGCAACACATATCATAGTATTTCTCATTATATTACTAATATTGAACTTCCAAAAAAATTGGAAACTATAGGCGATCAATGTTTCTATGGAGTAGTAAAGTTAAAAGAAATAACGCTACCAGAGACGGTAACCAAAATGGGGTATAAGACTTTTTACGATTGTACATCACTTGAATCTATCCGCTTACCCGAAAATCTTGAATCCATTCAATATTGTGCATTCCAAAATTGCACCAGTCTTGTTTCTGTAATATTTCCCGAGAATTTAAAGGAAATAGCAGGTTATGCTTTTTATGGTTGCTCCTCATTAAAATCAATAGAATTGCCTGATTCTGAACTAACACTAAGTTTATCTAGCGTGTATACCTTTGCCGCCTGCACCAGCCTCTTAACCGCCAAAATCCCCAACGTCGAGACGATTTGTGCGTATTGCTTCGACGGTGACACTCAGTTACAGAACGTGACGTTGGGCACGGGGGTGAAGAATATAGAGAAGGATGCATTCAAGGATTGCAGCAACCTGAAGCAGCTGTGCGTCTACGCCACGACACCTCCTGTCCTGCAGGATTCGAACATCTTCTCTTCCACCAACTATGAGCAGTGTACGCTGTATGTGCCTGCGGAGGCTTTGGAGACTTATAAGTCAACCGACGGCTGGAAGAACTTCAAGAACATCAGCACCCAGTTCCCCGACGAGCAGACGGCAGAGGAGATGCAGGCTTCCTTTACGGATGACAAACCTACTCTCGCAGAGGGTACGTACAAGGCTGGCAAGCTGACCTATTCCCGTTCTGGCAAAAATATCATAGACGGCAACTATGCCACCTTCTGCTTGCCCTTCGACATCAACCTTGCCGACACCAAGTGCTTCTCCGACGTGCTGGTTCCGCAGAACATTGCGCTCTATCAGACGAACAACAACGGACTGCTCACATTCCTGCTCGACCAGGTGGAGAGCGACGCCATCATCCCTGCCGGAAAGCCCTTCATCGCCAAACTCAATGGCACTGACGTGGAACTGAAGAACTACTACAGCACCTTCATCCGCTCCACCTATCAGGAGGACTTGAAGCAGAACATGGAGACCACCATCAAGGTATTCAACTTCGACGGCTCGTCGGGCGTGCTGCAAAGAAACAATGACGTGGAAGTGAAGTTCTGCGGCACCTTCAACAAGAAGGCGAAAATGGACAAGGAGACCACTCGTACCTTTACAGTCAGAGGCTCTTTCGCCCCCGACACCTCGGTGAGTGCCTTCAGAGCTTACATTTACAAGAACAGCAAGTCGGGCAACACGCAGGTGAGCAATCTCACATGGAGCCTGGGCGATGACCTGGAGTCAATCTCCTCAGGCAACTACATTGTAGATGGGAATGAATTGATTATTAACAAATAAAATTTTAGATTTATGAAGAAACAAGATTACGAGAAACCTGCCATGGAGGTTTGTGAGTTGGACATGGCGCAGCCCATCCTCGCAGGTAGTGGCAACGGCGCTGCTGGCAGTGAAGAATCAGGTGATAACGAATATGGTGGCGGTGCCTAAATGGGCAAGCCCTTACGAAAAGACTCCCGAACGTGGTATTCGTTCGGGAGTCTTTCATTTATAATATTTTTCATTTTTCCATATTAACCAGCCATTTCAGCACATTGAGTCTCTTGATACCGTCATAATCTGCCACGGGGTCATCATCGAGCGTCAGGATATACTTGGGATATTGGTCCTTGATTTGCCGGAGCGAAGCAAGTTCGCGCTTCAGAGTCGCCTCATCCCTCACTGTTGCAGCCACTTGATAGTAGGTGATGTCATCCTCGTCGACTGCAACAAAATCCACCTCCAGATTGTCCATTTTACCTATATATACTTTCTTTTGGCGGTGCAAGAGTTCGAGATAAACGATGTTCTCCAAGATGCGCCCCACATCGAACGAGCGAGAGCCCAGCAACATCCGTCGCAATCCAATGTCCACCAAATAGTATTTGCCCAATGTCTTGAGCTGTTGCTTGCCTCTGATGTTATATCGCTTCACCTCATACAGGAAGAAAGACTCGCAAAGTATCGACAAATACCTTTCCACCGTCTTTTGGTCTATCTTTCGCCCGTCTGCCGTCATCAGGTCAGCAATACGCTTGGTAGAGAGGATGTTCCCGATGTTGTCTGCCGTAAAACGAATGACACTCTCCAGCATCATGACATCCGAAAGTTTGTTTCTGCTCATGATGTCTTTTACCACAATCGTGTTGTAAACGGCATTCAGATAGTCACTCACCTCATTTGCCGTGCCCAACTCCAAGGTGTAGGGGAAGCTGCTCTTGCTTACATATTCCATATAAGCCTGCGAGAGATTGTCCGTGCCGCCGATACCTTCCACATACTCCCGGAAAGACAATGGGAGCATCGCTATCTCCACATATCTGCCCGACAAGAGTGTGGCTATCTCGCTCGAAAGCATGTAGGCATTCGACCCTGTCACATAAAGGTCTGCCGTCGGCTTCAAGTTGAGACTATTGATAATGTCGGGGAAATCCTTGACATGCTGTATTTCATCAAAAAAGATGTAAGTCATCTTGTCTTGTTGTATCAAAGGCTTGATATAGGCATACAATTTCCCGGGATCTCTCAATTCGAAGAAGTCATAGTCCTCAAAATTGAGATAGACAATTTGGTCTTGCCCGACTCCACGAGCCATCAGCCAGTCACGATAAATCTCCATGATGGTCGACTTGCCGCAACGGCGTATGCCTATTATCACCTTGATCAGCTTTTTATCCCTAAAAGCTATCAACTTCTGCAGATATGCTTGTCGCTCGATTCTCTTCATTCCTTCAGCATTTTATAAGACTCGCTGCAAATATACGCATTTTTTAGGAATCCGAATACTAAAAGTACGTAAAATTAGAAAGTTTTAGGAATTGATTCCTAAAACTTTTGAAAACTGCGTCGATTGAAAAGATGAAAAAAGACTCCCGAACGTGGTATTCGTTCGGGAGTCTTTATATTATAATAGGTGTGATTTACTTCTGGCATTCCTTGCAGGGAGCCCAGGGCTTGAGCTGCTTGAAGAAGTCGTTGCCCTTGTCGTCTACGAGGATGAAGGCGGGGAAGTCTTCCACGGTGATCTTCCAGATTGCCTCCATGCCCAACTCGGGATATTCCACGCACTCGATGCTCTTGATGCTGCTCTGGGAGAGAACGGCGGCCACGCCACCGATGGTGCCGAGGTAGAAGCCGCCATGCTTGTGGCAAGCGTCGGTAACCACCTGGCCGCGGTTGCCCTTGGCAATCATCACGAGGCTGGCACCATGATCCTGGAACTCGTCCACGTAGGGATCCATACGGTTGGCTGTGGTCGGACCCATTGAGCCGCAAGGATAACCCTCCGGAGTCTTGGCAGGACCAGCGTAGAGGATAGGAT
>CAVCCB010000154.1:0-5106 GCA_963600595.1 Subdoligranulum sp. APC924/74
CCGCCTCGCAGAGGGCAAAGCCCGGTTGCATGAAAAAGACCAACATGGCTGCAAGGAGCATCCATACGGTATCCAATGAAATTCCTAAATCCTGTACACTCATAACTTTAATACTTTAAGTGTTGTTACATTCCGAAAACTATCTTTCCCGAATCAATAATTCTTAATTATTAATTATCAATTCCAATTGCAGGCTACTTCTCCTGCTCGGCATTATAGAGGGCGATGTCGCCTCTCTCGCCCGTACGTACCCTGACGGTATCCTCTACCGGGATGACAAAGATACGACCATCACCAATCTCACCTGTACAAGCCGACTTCTGGATGGCATTAATAGTTTTCTCCACGTTCTTGTCGCGAACGACCACATTCAACAATACTCGCTCGATGCTGCTGGTGTCGTACATCACACCACGGTAGATACGAGCCTGTCTCATCTTGCCTTCTCCTCTTACGTCGTAGTAAGAGAACCACTCGATGTCGGCGGCAAGCAATGCTTCTTTCACATCCTCGAACTTTGTCTTACGGATGATTGCTTCGATCTTCTTCATGTTAATCTCTCCTATTAATTTAGTTACTTTTTGTTCTATTTCGAGTGCAAAGGTACGACATTTTGTTAGTGTTTTAAAATATTTAGTTACTTTTTGTTATTCTTTATCATTATTTATTCCCATTTGTTATCGCACACAATTAAAACCACTACAGATTGTAAGAAAATCTATAGTTTTTAGTAACATATTGTAAGAACGGAACAATTTCAAGGTTTTCGAAGGTTTTGCACCTTATATTATAGCGGCACAAAAACAGCGGTGGTATAGACAAAATCCGCACAGACAGTGGTAGCAAAGTGTACATTCCCGGCAAGGGGAGAGGAAAGAAGGGAGGGAAGGTCATCCACGAGTCCGATGCCATGGAGCTTGAGCAACGCCTCCTTGCACGTCCAAAGCCGCGCGAACTCCACCGTGGGACAGGAAGCACGGCGGATGGTATCTTGTTCTTCGGGCGAGAAACAGAAGTCGAGAAGTTGTCCGTCAAGTTCAGCAGGAACCTCCTCCACATCGCACCCCACGGGCGCATCCGCCACAGCGCACAGTACCGCCCGGGCACAATGGCTCAGATTGAAATGCACACCGGGAAAATCAGCCAGGAAAGGTTTGCCGTTTTCGCCATAGGCAAAACGGGGCTTCACCTCCCTCCCCAGCCTCTCTCCGAGCATCCGGCAGAGAAGGAGATAAGACTCGGCACACTGCAGTCTGTCTGCCGGGAAGCGAAAAGCCTCAGCCTGCCGTAAGCGCCACAGCGGAAGACTGGCGGCATGGGCACGGAAATCAGACTCCGTGGGAAGAGAGGGCAACGGAAGCACCCCCGTCATGAGATTACACTTTTCCATAGTCTCTACTTGAATATAAGGCAAAAGTACAAATAAATCCGGCAAACATCCGCATCTTAAAGGGATTATTTTCGCAAAAAGACGAGATTTGCGATAATTTGTCGGAGGAAAGCCACGGAATCTCAAACAAATTGACTAACTTTGCAAAGTTTTACGACTATAAAGATTATGAGAAAAAAGAGTCTCAAAATAAAAGCAAGCATCCTGCTCCTCACCACAGCACTATGCGGCACGGCTTGCACAGCAAGCGCCTCCCCCATCACGCAGATAGGAGACAGATATATCATCAACGTCAGGGAACTGGAGTTGCAAGGCGACGAGTCGCTCGCCGACCTCCTCATGCTCTGCCCCGATGTGATGACCCTCGACGGAAAGACCGTACTGACCAGCGATCCGCTTGCCAACCTCTACGGCCACTACGCCCTCCGCATCGACAACGTGGACTACGGGCTCGACGGCAGCACCTTCCTGCACAACCTCAAGGCGAAGGAGATAGAGAAGATACAGATCTGCACGAACTCAGAGGTAATGAAGGGCGCGGGTAGCATGAAGAAGGTCATCGACATCCAACTGCGCGACGGCGAGGGCGTGAGCGGAAGGGCCGGCATCTTCGGCGACACATACGGAGGGGGCGAGGCGATAGGAAGTGTGAGATACGACAGTGACAACCTCTCCCTCCTCTCTCATGTGGAAGGAAGCATACAGCGCACCGCCTTCGACCCCATGGCGGAGAATACCGGCTATGCCAACCACCGCAGACACGAGGGAGCCAAGGTAAGCGTGGACTGGGACATCACGAAGAAGGACAACCTGTGCTTCTATGCCACGCAGACCATCTCCCGCCAATGGACAGCAGGATTCCCTGCCGACAAGGAACACAGTTTCGACGCAGAGGCAGACTACACCCGCACCTTCTCTGACAACGGAGCCTGCGTGATGGTCCTCGCCGGCTTCTCCCATCTCGTGAACAACGGAGGAGTGGCGGACGAGGCTTCCGGTTTCCTCGGCTACCGCAACCGGCTCACCTACCCTTACGGACTGACAGAGTTCTATTTCCCCCTGTTCACCAAGGACCTGTGGATCACCGCAGGAATCGAGGCAGGACTGTCGATGGAGGAAGACTGCGTGGAGGAATACACCAACCGGTCCAACTACCAGGACCTCTACGTGCAGGCTGACTGGACCGTGGGCAAATGGTCGTTCACCCTGGGCGACCGCTTCCGCACCATCAATTTCAGACAGAGCGAGATCAAGGGGAAAGACCCCTACGAGCACTCCACCCACAACCATGCCTACACGGCGAGCGTCATCTACCAGATCACACCCAGCCAGACAGTGCAGGGCACCTTCAGCCGCAGGTTCTTCGACGCCGACTTCAGCAACTTCATCACCATAAACAACGGCGATGATGACACAGAAGGAGAGAAAGAGTACCTGAGCGACTACCCGGGACGCTGCGCCTACGTGTCGGAACTGCGCCACCATATCAGTACAAGTTCGTTCATGCTGAACACCGTGGTGCGGAACATCCACCAGGACACATGGGCAAACGGCAAGGACAACACCCTGGGCATAAGCACCACCGCCTTCTGGCACACAGGACCGCTGCGGCTCACTGCCGGAGCCAACTACTTCTGGGAGAAGAACAGGAACACCGAAGGCAACAGCTACAACCACTTCGCTGTGATGAAGCTGGCACCCCAACTCACACTGCCCTCGGAATGGCGGCTCACCTCCACCCTGATCTGGAGCACGCGCCGTCCCTTCACCAGTCCCGTATATGCCCCCGCCAACCTCTATGCAGAGTTTTCCGTCTACAAGAGATTCGGCAAGCACTGGCTCGCAGAGGCACGCTACCACGACATCGCCGGACAGCACTGGGGCAACCGCGCCGTCAGCTGCGGATGCACCTATTACTTTTAAATCGCAAAGAGAAAAAAACAAATGGAACAGACCCAAGAACAAGAAAAGAAAACAAGGACGGCAAGTCCACACCCGCTGGTATCAGTGATCCCCCTGGCGGTGCTCATCGCCCTCATCGTACTGGTGATCCACCTCTTCCCCGACGATGCCCTCAGCGGAGCCTCGCAGGTGGCACTGATGATTGCCACCGCCGTATGCGTGGCACTGGGCATGCGCATCTATAAGATGAAATGGGAAATCTTCGAGGAGAAGATCAAGCAGACCGTGGGCGAGGCAGGCGTGAGCATCCTCATCCTGCTGCTCATCGGCATGATGTCGGCGACATGGATGATCAGCGGCGTGGTGCCCACGCTCATCTACTATGGCGTGCAGGTGATGTCGCCCGCCCTCTTCCTGCCCTGCGCCTGCATCATCTCCTCCATCATCTCCGTGATGACCGGCACATCGTGGACCACCATAGCCACCATCGGCATCGCCCTGATGGGCATCGGCGACGCCCTCGGCATCCCCTCTCCCTACACAGCGGGAGCCATCATCTCGGGAGCCTACTTCGGTGACAAGATCTCTCCCATGAGCGACACCACCGTACTGGCTTCCAGCATCGCCGGTGCCGACATCTTCGTCCACATCCGCTACATGCTCTACACCACCGTGCCCAGCATCCTCATCTCCCTCGTCATCTACCTCGTCATCGGCCTCTGCTACGACAGCAAGCCCGTAGAGATTACGCAGTACCTCACAGGACTGGAACGCGGCTTCAACATCTCTGCCTGGACGATGCTCGTGCCCCTCTACACCGGCTGGCTCATCTACCGCAAGGTACCGTCGCTCATCACCCTCCTGCTCTCCTCCCTCTCCGCCTGCGTCTGCGCCCTGGTGCTGCAGCCCGACGTGCTGACGAAGATAGCCGGAGAGAGCGCCGTCACCGCCAGGAGTCTCTTCGAGGGCATCATGGTAACCTGCTACACCCACACGCAGGTGGACTGCGGTGTGGAGAGCATCAACAGCCTCGTTGCCACCCGCGGCATGGCGGGTATGCTCGACACCATCTGGCTCATCCTCTGCGCCATGTGCTTCGGGTCGTGCATGGTGGCGAGCGGCATGTTGCACGCCATCACCCGACTGCTGCTGAAGAGCATCCACAGTACCGTTTCGCTCGTATGCAGCACTGTGACATCTGGCGTATTGCTCAACCTCGTGATGGGCGACCAGTTCCTGAGCATCATCATGAACGCCAGCATCTACAAGGACGAGTATGCCGCCCGCGGCTACAAGCCCGAGTTGCTGAGCCGCAGTACGGAGGACAGCGCCACCGTGACCAGCGTACTGGTGCCCTGGACCGCCTGCGGCATGACGCAGAGCACCGTACTGGGCATCCCCACCATCGGCTATCTGCCCTT
Source organism: Subdoligranulum sp. APC924/74 (assembly GCA_963600595.1). Classification (GTDB taxonomy): domain Bacteria; phylum Bacteroidota; class Bacteroidia; order Bacteroidales; family Bacteroidaceae; genus Prevotella. The sequence continues at coordinate 4,714 of CAVCCB010000154.1, forward strand.
CTGTTTCTTCAATATCATCAGTCCCCTGATGAGTTGCCTCGTCGCCATCCTGGGCTTCGTGCCCGAGCCACGGCAGGACAAGGAAAGACAAGCGAACGAGTAATCGGGTAGGAGGAAAATGCTAATCATAAAAGTCATTTGCCTCCTATTTTCACATTTACCGACCTCCCACACCACCGTACGTGCGGTTCCGCATACGGCGGTTTCGTGCTTTCTCATCTTGCGATGTGTGGCAAGTTGTTTTCAGCTATCCCTATGAATAGCGTCACTTCTATCCTATTGTCGGATTCCGTCCTATCGTCTTGGATAGAGAGTTCCTTTCGGACTCATGCCGAGCATACAAAAACAGCCCGTAAGTTTTTACTTAGCTTACGGGCTGCATTGGTCTTGCAC
>CAVCCB010000155.1:0-5039 GCA_963600595.1 Subdoligranulum sp. APC924/74
CAATTAATAATTAATAATTAATAATTAAGAGAAGGTAATCATTTTGATAAATAGAATATGGTAAAAAGTGATATTATATCAGCCGCAAAGGCAAACAGATTGTATTGGTTGGGAAGATATGAGATGAGAGTCTATCTCACGCTGCACCAGATGAACAAGTGCTGCGACGAGATGATAGACGGAGAGCCCGAGGACTACAAGACTTTCTGGGCGAAGCTCGACGCGATGGGCAACTACTCCTCCAACGACGAGTTTACGTTGGGCATGCTCTACGACGAGAAGAACCCCAGTTCGGTGCTCTCCGCACAGAACTATGCGATGGACAATGCCATCCTGTTGCGTGAGGACATCATGTCGGAGACATTGAGCTATCTGGAGATGAGTGTCTCGCTGATGAAGAAATGCAAGGCAGAGGGAGAAAAGCAGTTGGCAGCCCTGCAGCCCGTCATCGACTGGGCGCTCGCCTTCTGGGGATCCGCCGAGCAGCGCATCCAGAACCACCGTGCCCTCAACATCATGATGATAGGCCGCAACGTGGAGAACCTCGACATGCTGATCAGGTTCGGCTATCCCTATCGCCGCGTCGCCCTCGCCTACGACTCGCTGAAGCGATACTGCAAGGACAAGCCCGAGATACTCGACGCCAATATCCACCATCAGCTCGACGAGCTCATCACCGAGGAGCATTTCAACCTCGACGACGCCGAGTACAAGATGAAACTGATCAAGTATGTTAACCAACTGGTGCTCGTATGAAGCGATACATATATAATTACCAGACCCTCGTCAGGTTCAGCCAGCCAGTGAAGCGCCATGCGGTGCTGCTGAGGGCACTGCCGGTCATCGGCTCCTACATGGAGGTGGTGGAGGAACATCTCCTGATTTCCCCCGCCTTCCACCTCTTGCGCGGCACCGACCCGTTGGGCAACCGCATCGCCTATGGTTGCCAGCACGAGGAACACGACAACCTTGCCTACGTCAGTACGGGCATCGTCGACATGGACGAATACCGGGTGGCTCCCGATGCCATCCCCGTCATGGCCTACCGTGAGCCCACGCCGCTCACCTACCTCACGGAAGACGAGTTGGAGAGCGTGGGCGCGCTGCCCCAGGATGCCCCCGGCATCTGCCATCTCGTATATCAAAAACTGCGCTATGTGCCCGGGATGACCACCACCGAGACCACCGCCTCCGAGGTGTTGGCAGCGGGACAGGGCGTGTGCCAGGACTATGCCCACCTGATGATAGCCCTGTGCAGGGCTTCCGGAATGGCAGCGCGCTATGTGTGCGGCATGATGGAAGGCGAGGGGGAGACCCACGCCTGGGTGGAGGTGTTCGACGGCAAGGCATGGACGGGCTATGACCCCACCCATGATGTGGCAATCAGGCACGGCTACCTCAAACTGGGACACGGCAGGGATGCCGCAGACTGTCCCGTGAGCCGCGGCATCTATATGGGCAATGCCTCGCAGGAAACTGAAGTGCACGTGATGTTGAAGGAAATCTGACCCTCCGGCATCACGAAAAGAAGAATAACCAATTGAGAAATAAACAAAGGAAAAATGATCAAGACTCTATTATCAACGGAACTGCCTGTCAACGAACGTTACCTGATCCGCAAGAACGTCATCAGCCATGGTGACGGCAAGAGGAGGGTGTGCATCGTGACCGGCACGCATGGTGATGAACTGGAGGGACAGATGGTGTGCTACCTCATGGCCCGCCGGTTGCAGGAACAGTTGGAGAACCTGGACGGAACCGTGGAAGTCTACCCCGCCCTCAACCCCCTGGGCATAGATACCATACAGAGGGGCATCCCCAACTTCGACCTCGACATGAACCGCATCTTCCCCGGCGACAAGAACGGGACGATGGCGGAACAGGCAGCCTACACCATCATCGAAGACCTGAAAGGCGCCGACCTCGTGATAGACGTACACTCCAGCAATCTCTACCTGAGGGAAACCCCGCAGGTGCGCATCAACGTGCTCAACGAGGAGGAACTCGTGCCGCTTGCCCGGCAGTTGGGCGTGGACTTCATCTGGGTGCATGACGCCGCCACGGTATTGGAGGCGACGCTGGCACACTCGCTCAACTCCACGGGCACCAAGTGTCTGGTGGTGGAGATGGGCGTGGGCGAGAGAATCAACCACAAGATGTGCAACCACCTCACCGACGGCATCTTCCATCTGATGAAGGAGATGGGCATGTGGAAAGGCGAGGTGAAGACCGGCGGGTTCGAAGAGTCGAAGGTGTGCAAGGGCGACAAGGTGGCGTTCCTCAATGCCGGGACCTCGGGGGTGTTCATCACCGAACTGCGCACGGGCGTGACCGTGACAAGGGGCGAGGAACTGGGACAGATTGTCGAACCCCTCACCGGCGAGGTGTTGAGCAGGGTGGTGTCGCCCGTAGACGGCTACCTCTTCACTATCAGAGCCTATCCCATCGTGTATGAGGGATCGCTGATGGCGAGAATTTATCATGAGTAAAACTGAACGACAATGAAGAAAGAAACCATATTTACGATGAAGTCGCCCTACCGTGACGACTTCGAGATTACGGGCTATCGCTTCGGCAGCGGGGAAGACACCCTGGCGATAGTCGGTGCGATGCGAGGCGACGAGATACAACAGCAATACATCTGTGCCCGGACGGTGGCAGTCCTGAAGGACCTGGAGCGCAAGGGCAGGTTGGTGGACGGCAAGAGCATCCTCGTGATACCCTCCTGCAACCCCTTCTCCATGAACGTGAGCAAGCGCTTCTGGGCGATGGACGGCACCGACATCAACCGTATGTTCCCCGGCTACGACAAGGGAGAGACCACCCAGCGCATCGCCGCCGCCCTCTTCGAGAAGATCAAGGACTTCAAGTATGGCATCCAGATGGCGAGCTTCTATATGCCCGGCGACTTCGTGCCCCATGTGCGAATGTTGAAGACAGGCTATGAGGACGTGGAGACGGCAGTCCGTTTCGGTTTGCCCTTCGTCACTATCCGCAAGCCGTTGCCCTACGACACCACCCTGCTGAACTACAACTGGCAGATCTGGGGATGCAAGGCATTCTCGCTCTATGCCGGACAGACCAACTATGTGGAGGACAGTACCAGCATGCAGAGCGTGGAGGCGATCCTGCGTTTCCTGGGCAAGGAAGGCATCGCCAGTTACAAGGCGAAGAGCGCCGGCTATGAATCGGTGTTGCTCAACGAGGGCGACCTGAGTCAGGTGATCGCCCGCCGGGCAGGCATCTTCTACCGCATCAAGAAGGCGGGCGACACAGTGGAGGAGGGAGAGGAACTGGCACAGATTCTCGACCCCTACGACAGCAGTGTGCTGGAGGCGGTGAAAGCCCCGGTGAGCGGCACCATCTTCTTTTCCCACAACAAACCGTTGGCACTGGAACACGCCATCCTGTACCGCATCATCAAGGAAGAGGAGTAAAAGTGGTTGATGAATATCAAGAAATTCACAAGTATTACACAATTGTCACATAAGGATTGCGTATTCTGAGGAAAAAGCAGTACCTTTGCACGCCGAAAAGATTGAGTAATAACAAATTTAAAAAACGGTTTAAAGAAAATGATGACAATTATGTTGTTGGCAGTTGCCTTTGTAGTATTCGCAGTAAGTCTCGTATTCATGGGAATGTCCCTGATGCACATCGTCAGTACGATTCCACACTTTGCAACCATCAACCACAGGGTTTGCCTGAGCAAGTAATATCATCCTATCACATACATCAAATGTTCCGTGAATGTAACAAATTGTTTCGTTCACGGAACATTTGTTTTTTAAAGGGTCTTTTTCCGCTATAATTTATCTTAAAATGCTTGCCGTTACGAAATATTGTTGTACCTTTGTGCTCAGATAAACAGTCTGAAAGAACATTTTATACAAAAACTTAAATAATAATACAATGGTAAGTAACAACATTCCACAGGTCAAGCTCGGCATCATCGCCGTGAGCCGTGACTGTTTCCCCATCGCGCTCTCTACCCAGCGCCGTGAGAACATCGTAAAAGAGTACAAGGGTGAGATCTTCAACTGTCAGACTACAGTTGAGAACGAACAGGATATGCTCAAGGCTTTGGGCGAGGTGAAGGAGCAGGGCTGCAACGCCCTGGTGGTGTTCCTCGGCAACTTCGGTCCCGAGACTCCCGAGACCTTGATCGCAGAGAAGTTTGACGGTCCCTGTATGTTCGTGGCTGCCGCCGAGGGCGACGGTGACATGATCAACGGCCGTGGCGACGCTTATTGCGGTATGCTCAACTGCTCTTACAACTTGGGTATGCGCCACCTGAAGGGCTATATTCCCGAGTATCCCGTGGGCACTGCTGAGGATGTGGCAAAGATGATCGCCGACTTCGTGCCGGTGGCTCGCGTCATTCTCGGTCTGAAGGGTTTGAAGATTATTACCTTCGGTCCACGTCCACAGGACTTCTTCGCCTGCAACGCTCCTATCAAGGGCTTGTATGAGTTGGGCGTAGAGATTGAGGAGAACTCAGAGCTCGACCTCCTCGTGGCTTACAAGGAGCACGAGAACGACCCGCGCATCGACGAGGTTTGCGCCGACATGGCAAAGGAGATGGGCGAGGGCTGCTACTATCCCGACCTCAGCCGCCGCATGGCACAGTTTGAGTTGACATTGCTCGACTGGGCAGAGGCTCACAAGGGCTCCCGCCAGTATGTGGCATTCGCCGACAAGTGCTGGCCCGCCTTCCCAAGCCAGTTCGGTTTCGAGCCTTGCTATGTAAACAGCCGACTGGTGAGCCGTGGCATCCCAGTGGCTTGCGAGGTGGATATCTACGGTGCCCTCTCCGAGTACATCGGCATGTGCGCATCCGACGACACCGTGACCTTGCTCGACATCAACAACTCCGTGCCCAAGTACATCTATGACGAGGACATCGTGGGCAAGTACGACTATAAGTTGACCGACACCTTCATGGGCTTCCACTGCGGTAACACTCCCCAGTGCAAGATGTGCTCCAGCCGCAAGATCAAGTACCAGCTCATCCAGAACCGCCTCTTGGAGAACGGTGG
>CAVCCB010000156.1:0-4997 GCA_963600595.1 Subdoligranulum sp. APC924/74
GCCACCCATTTCTCCTTGTTGTTCTGGAAGCGCACCACGTCGCACTCCAGTTCCTTGGGGCGCACCTCCACCACCTCGGGGTGACAGAGATGGGCATTCAGTTCCGAGTTGACAAACCGCAGCAACCGCTCATGCAACTTGCGGAAGTCCACGTCCTGTCCCTCGAAACGCCTGCGCAGTTGGTCAAGCCCTTGGGCGAATTGTGCGAGCAAGGCGTCACAAGCCTCATCGAATGTATTTTTATTCTCCATATTTATCGAATTGAATCTTTCAGCATGCAAAATTAACCTTTTATTTCCAAACAATGCAATGTTTTGGGGTATTTTGTGTAACTTTGCATCAAAATCATCAATCATTCACAAGAAAAAGAACAATATGGAATCTATCAAGAACAGAACAACAGTACGCAAATATGCCCAGCGGGAGGTTTCGGAAGAATTGCTGAACCGCCTGCTGGAAGAGGCGGAGCGCACGCCCACCATGGGCAACCTGCAACTCTACAGTGTCGTCATCACCCGCAGCGAGGAGGGCAAGAAGGCTTTGGCTCCCGCCCACTTCAACCAACCGATGGTAACGGGCGCTCCCGTGGTCCTCACCGTCTGCGCCGACTTCCGCCGCACCACCCTATGGGCAGAGAACCGCAAGGCGGTGCCGGGGTATGACAATTTCCTCTCGTTCATCAATGCCGCCACCGATGCCCTGCTCTTCACGCAGACCTTCTGCAACCTCGCCGAGGAAGAGGGATTGGGAACGTGCTTCCTGGGCACTACGGTCTATATGCCGCAGCTGATCATCGACACATTGAAGTTGCCTAAGTTGGTGATGCCCGTTGCTACTATCACCTTAGGATGGCCCGACGAGCAACCGGCATTGAGCGACCGTCTCCCCCTGCGTTCCATCATTCACCACGAGACTTTCGAGGACTATACCCCCGGCAAGATTGACGACTTCTATGCAGAGAAGGAGGCATTGGAAGAAAACAAGGAGTTCGTGAGAATCAACAACAAAGAAACCCTCGCCCAAGTCTTCACCGACCTTCGTTACACGAAGAAGGACAATGAAGCCATGAGCCAGGGTTTCATGGAGGCACTCCGCCACCAGGGATTTTTGGATTAATCCTGGAAATACACTCTCTTCACGCGGTTGCTGATGGTGGTCAGCACCTCGTAGGGGATGGTGTCGAGGATGTCGCTCAACGTCTGCACGGGCAGGTGTTCGCCGAAGATTTCCACACTGTCGCCCTCCTTGCACTGGAGGCCGGTCACGTCGATCATCGCCACATCCATGCAGATGTTGCCCACATACTCCGCCTTCTGTCCGTTGACGAGGCAGTAGGCGTGACGGTTGCCGAGATGACGGTCCAGTCCGTCGGCGTAACCGATGGGGATGGCGGCAATGATGCTGTCCTTGTCGAGGATGGTCCTGCGACAGTAGCCCACACTCTCCCCAGCCTTCACATGATGCATCTGCAGGATGGTGGTCTTCAACGTACTCACGCAGTTGAGGGTCTGGTTATTGCGGGGATTGATGCCATAGAGGCCGAGTCCCAAGCGGCACATATCCAACTGACGTTCGGGGAAATGCTCGATGCCTGCCGAGTTGCAGATATGGCGCAATATCTTATGGTCGAAGGCTGCCTGCAACTGCCGGCTGCCCTTGTCGAAGAGTTCAAACTGACGGGCTGAGAAAGCGTCGAAGCCGTCTTCGTCACTGCCCACGAAATGAGAGAACACACTGCGGGGGATGATGGCGTTCTGGTGTTTCAGCTTACCGATGAGTTCCTCCATGTCGTTCTCGGGGTCGAAGCCCAGCCGGCGCATGCCTGTGTCGAGCTTGATGTGTACGGGGAATCCCGTGATTCCTTCTTTCTCCGCTGCCTTGATGAGGGCGTCGAGCAGACGGAAGGAGTACACCTCAGGCTCCAAATCGTAGTCGAACATGGTCTTGAAGGCAGTCATCTCCGGGTTCATGATCATGATGTTGCTGGTGATTCCGTTCTTGCGAAGGGTCACACCCTCGTCGGCAACGGCAACGGCGAGATAGTCCACACGGTGGTCTTGCAGGGTCTTGGCAATCTCCACTGCCCCTGCCCCATAGCCGTCTGCCTTAATCATGCACACGAGTTTGGTCTCGGGCTTCATGAAGGAACGGTAGTAGTTGAGGTTTGCCACCACGGCGTTGAGGTTCACCTCCAGAGTGGTCTCGTGCACCTTCTGCACCAAGAGTTCGGTCAACTGGTCGAAGCCAAACTGGCGGGCACCCTTCAGCAGGATGACCTCGTCGCGCAGGGAGGCAAACACCTCGCTGTCGATAAACTCCTCCACGTTCGGGAAGAAGAACTTTTCAGAAATCTGTATCTTGTCGTGCTGCTCACAGAGTTCCGGTCCGATGCCGATAAACTTCACCACACCTCTCTTGCGCGCCAGTTCACTCACCTCCTTGTACAGTTCGCAAGGTGTCTCTCCGCTCTGGAAGATGTCGCTCAGTATCAGGGTGCGGCGACGGCCCCGGTGGTCGGGACGGCGGTTCATGAAGTCGAGGGCGATGTCGAGGGAGTTGATGTCGGAGTTGTAACTGTCGTTGATAAGGGTACAGCCGTGCTGTCCCTCCTTCACCTCCAGTCGCATGGCGACGGGTTCGAGATTCACCATCCGCTTGTCCACGTCCTCGGCAGACAAGCCCAACTTCATGGCTACGGCAGCGCAGACGATGGAGTTCTGCACCGAAGCCTCGTCGATGAAGGGGATGGAATAGCTGTCTTCCTCTCCCTTATAGTTATAGCTGATGACAGACACGTTGCCCTGCTTCTCCACACTCTTCACGAAGAAGGGAGCCTCAGCGTCCTTCAACGACCAGTAGAGTTTCTCGCCCTTGAAGTCGTCGTACTCACCCACCACCTTGGTCACAATCTCGTCATCGCCGTCATAGACGATGACCTGTGCGTCGTGGAAGAGGATGAGTTTCTCACGGCACTTCGCCTCCAAGCTCTCGAAGTTCTCCTGGTGGGCGGCACCGATGTTGGTCAAGACGGCGATGGTAGGCTGGATGATGTCGCGCAGGGCGAGCATCTCACCGGGTTGGCTGATGCCAGCCTCGAACACACCCACCTGGGTCTGCTCGTCCATGAGCCATACCGACAGGGGCACTCCTATCTGGGAGTTGTAGCTGCGCGGACTGCGGGTCACGAACAGGCTGGGCGAGAGCAACTGGTAGAGCCACTCCTTCACCATCGTCTTGCCGTTGGATCCGGTGATGCCCACGATGGGGATATTGAACTCGTCACGGTGTCTCTCAGCCAGTCGCTGGAGCGCCTCCAGCGTATTGACCACCTTCAGGAAGTTAGCCTCGGGATAGTCGGAGGCATAGCCCTTGGGCACGTCTGTCACGACGAAGTTCCTCACCCCACGGCGATAAAGCTCAGGGATGTAATTATGACCGTCATTGCGCTCCGACTTGAGCGCGAAGAACAATGTTTCTTCCGGGAAACAAAGGGATCGGCTGTCGGTAAGGATGAAGCCGATGTTCATGTCATTGTAGCCATAACGACGCGCACCTATCAGTGTGGTTACCTTTTCAATCGTGTATGTCATTGTCTTTAACCTTAAAATATTTCTCTTCAAATAGTTGTTTTCTCTCCTCTGTCTTGGCGAGGAACCGCTTATGTTCCTCACTGTCGGGGTTGAAGGGGCGGTGCCCCAAGGCTTCACGGATGGGCCGCCAGTCTTCCAGGAACTGTTCCGCCGCCTTGCCGAAATAGGCTGCCCTGAACTTCTGCCAGATGTATTCCACCGCCTGGTCGCTGGGATGGAGCATGTCTTCCTGGTAGAAGCGGTAGTCGCGCAGCTCGTCGTTCAGTATTTCGTAAGCCGGGAAGTAGCTCACCACGCCGGGGTTCTCCCTCACCAGCTTGTCAGCCGCCAACAGCAGCGTCGCCTTCGACAGTTGGCTTCCATGAAAGCCATACTTGGCATAGCGTATCGGACTCACCGTGACGATGACCTTCAGGTCCTTGTCTTTCGCCCTCAATGCGTCCACTGCCTTCTGGAGGTATCCGGCGCACTCGTCCACGGTCAGTTCCTGTTCCAGGAAGAGCCGCTGCGGACGTTTCTGGCAGTTGTCCACAACCTCGCCCGTCTCCCGGAGGATATAGACATGATTGGTGCCGAGGGTGAACACCGCCACATGCGGCGTTTCCCCACTCGCCTTCTCCACCGTGTGCCAGATGCTCGCGGGATTGTACATCACCCCGTAGGGATTGACCGTGGCAGGGAAGCGGTTCTCCTGGAACCGTCTGCCCAGCCGGTCGGCGAAGCAACTGCCCACGAAGAGCATCCGCTCCGCCGGTCTTATCTCGAAGTCTGCCTTGCCGGCGTTTACTTCTGTTCTGAACTGCATGACGCTTTCTTTTCCTTTCTCCACGTCGTGACCACTCCCAATATAATAAGGAGGGCGAGGACGGCGTAGGCGACATAAGCCACCGTCTCCGTCTTCTTCACAGATGCCGGATGGAAGTCGAGCACCACCTTGTGGCTGCCTGCCTTCACGTTGAGGGCACGCAGGATGTAGTTGACGCGACCCAGTTCTGCCGGCTGTCCGTCGACGGTGGCAGTCCATCCGGGATAGTAGATTTCGGAGAAGACGATAACACCGCCCTTGTTGGACTTCACCTCGTAGGTGAGGTTGTTGGGTTTGTATTCCGTCAGTTTCACGATGGAGGTGTCGTCCTGCTTCACGCTCTCTCCCAACTGTTCCTTGAACTTGGCGTCAGCCACTGCCTCGTGGCGCAGGTTGACCTTGCCCACGCCGTCAATCTCCTGGTTGGCATTGTCCACATACTTCACCTTGTCCACGAACCACGCATTGCCGTAGGCGTAGGGGTTTGGCACGGGAACGGTCTGTCCGCCCTGGAGAGGCATGATGAAATACTTGGTGTTCAACATATTCAAGACGGGGAAGATGCTGTCGCCGTTCACCTTGGTCATGTCGCCGCCAGCCTC
>CAVCCB010000157.1:0-4955 GCA_963600595.1 Subdoligranulum sp. APC924/74
TAGAACGGCTGGCGGTAGGTGCAGCCGGTCTTCCAGTTGCTGCATCCGTATGCCGTCTTTCCCTTGATGATTACGCCCTTGCCGCATACGGGGCAGGGCTTGCCCACAAGGCTGTCAACGGTTTCCGCCTTGACGGCATTGGGCGCAACGGTTTCCGCCTTGACGGCTTTTCCCGAACTCTTTGCCGAACTCTTTGCCGGCGCTTTCTTCTTTGCCGGCTCTTTCTTCTTGATGTCTTCCTCCGACAAGACGGTCACCCTGCGGCTGGTGTTGTCTGCCAGCACGTCGATGACAATCTTGCTGATCTGCTCCTTCAGCTCGTTGACAAACTGGCCCGGGTCGTAGGTATGGTGCTCGATGTCACGCAGTTTCTTCTCCCAGATTCCCGTCAGCTCACAGCTCTTCAACAGCTCCTCGTGGATGGTGTCTATCAGTTCGATGCCCGTGGGCGTAGCGATGAGGTTCTTGCGCTGGCGCTTGATGTAGTGCCGCTTGAAGAGGGTTTCGATGATGCCGGCACGGGAAGACGGTCTGCCGATGCCGTTCTCCTTCAATGCGGCTCTCAGCTCCTCGTCCTCCACGAATTTTCCTGCCGTCTCCATCGCGCGGAGCAGCGTTGCCTCGGTGTAGTACTTGGGCGGAGTGGTCCATTTCTCCGTCAGCGTGGGGGTATGCGGTCCCGTCTCGCCCTTGGTGAAGGAGGGCAGGGTGCGCTCCTCGGCGTCCTTCTTGCTGTCCTCCTCGTCCGCGTTCTGCGTGTCCCTGGCATAGACCGTGCGCCATCCCGGGTCGAGGATCTCCTTGCCGCTCACCTTGAACTCCACCTTCTCCACCTTGCCGTTGTCCGTGTTCTCCACCTTGCCCATCACGGTGGTGGTGGAGAACTTGCAGTCGGGGTAGAATGCGCTGATGAACCGCTTGGCTACCAGGTCGTATACGTTTGCCTCCATGTCGGTGAGTCCCGAGGGCGCAACGCCTGTGGGGATGATGGCATGGTGGTCGGTCACCTTGCTGCTGTCAAACACCTTCTTGCTCTTGGGCAGTTGCTTGCCGAAGGAGGCGAGCTGCTGTATCATGGGCAGGTATTTCTGCTGGCTGAACACCTTTGCCTGGCTCACGCCGTTCAGAATCTGCGGACACTTGGGATAGATGTCATCCGAGAGATACTGCGTGTCCACACGGGGATAGGTGGTGAATTTCTTCTCATACAGGCTCTGTATCAGCTTCAGCGTCATGTCGGCGGAATAGCTGAACTTCTTGTTGCAGTCCACCTGCAGCGAGGTGAGGTCGTAGAGGTGGGGCGGTGCCTCCGTGCCCTTCTTCTTGCTCACGTCGGTCACGGTGAAGGGTTTGCCGGCGATGGTGCTGAAAGCCTGCTCTCCCTCCTCCTTGCTCGTAAACTTGCCCGAGGTGGCGGTAAACTGGGTGTCGCGGTAGATGGTGGCGAGCACCCAGTAGGGTTCCGGCTCGAAGTTGTCGATTTCCTTCTGGCGGTTCACGATGAGGGCGAGGGTGGGGGTCTGCACGCGTCCGATGCTCAGCACCTGTCTGTTCTGTCCGTATTTCAGGGTGTAGAGGCGCGTGGCGTTCATGCCGAGAATCCAGTCGCCGATGGCGCGCGAGAGGCCGGCGAGATAGAGCGACTGATAGTCAGACTGGTCTTTCAGCTCCTGGAAGCCCTGCCTGATCGCCTCGTCGGTCATCGACGAGATCCACAGTCGCTTCACGGGACATTTCGCCTGCGCCTTCTGCATCACCCATCTCTGTATCAGCTCTCCCTCCTGCCCCGCGTCACCGCAGTTGATGATGCTGTCAGCAGCCTGCATCAGTCTCTCTATGATGGAGAACTGCTTGCGGATGCCTGCGTCGTCGATGAGCTTGATGCCGAATCTCTGCGGAATCATGGGCAGGGCGGCGAGGCTCCATCGCTTCCACATGGGGGTGTAGTCGTCCGGCTCCTTCAGCTCGCAAAGGTGTCCGAAGGTCCATGTCACCTGGTATCCGTTACCCTCCATGTATCCGTCGTGCGGGGCGTTGGCGCCGATGATGCGGGCGATGTCCTTGGCGACGCTGGGTTTCTCTGCAATACAAACTATCATTTCTTTCCTGTATGGTTATTTATATTATAAGGTGTGCAAAGGTACGGCAAAAATCTGACAATATAATTTAGATATGCGTTAAATAACTTCAAAACGCGAGATTTCTTTCGGGGTGCTTCTTCTTTTTGCAAAATATTTCATAAATTTGCACATGCGTTTTCAAAAGACGTCCTGATAGAGAAATAGCTTACAAGATTATAACGTTAAATTATGAAAGTCGGATTGTTTGTCCCGTGTTATGTCGACGCCCTGTATCCTGAAGCTGGCGTCGCCACATATAAGTTGCTCAAGCATTACGGGCTGGATGTGGGGTATCCTGAGAAGCAGACTTGCTGCGGTCAGCCAATGGCTAACGCCGGGTTCGAGAAGAAGTCGGACAAATTGGTTGAGAGCTTCGACGAGCTTTTCAAGGGTTATGACTACATCGTGGCTCCCTCTGCCTCCTGTGCAGCTTATGTCAGAGTTTATTATCCCAAGATTTTGGAGGGGAAGCACGAGTGCGTGTCGTCCAAGAAAATCATGGACATCGTGGAGTTCCTGCATGATGTGCTGAAGGTGGACCATGTGCCCGGAAAGTTCCCTCATGCCGTGAGCGTCCACAACAGTTGCCACGGCGTGCGCGAGCTGGGGCTTTCGTCGCCCTCAGAGCGCCAGGTGAAGCCGTTCAACAAGATCATCGACCTGCTCAATATGGTGGAGGGTGTCACCGTCCACGAGCCCGAGCGCAAGGACGAGTGCTGCGGCTTCGGCGGTATGTTCTCCATCGAGGAGCCTGCCGTGTCCACCCGCATGGGCGAGGACAAGATCAGGCGCCACATCGCCACCGGTGCAGAGTATGTCACGGGACCCGATTCCTCCTGTCTGATGCACATGGCGGGCATCGCCAGGAAGGAGCATCTGCCCATAAAATTCATTCATGTCGTTCAAATTTTAGCTGCAGGACTATGAGTACAGAACATTCCAAGAGAGCCGCTGTCTTCACCCGGAACGTGGAGAAGACCACCTGGCATGACAATACCTTCTGGGCTGTGCGCCAGAAGAGGGACAACATGGCACAGCAACTGCCCGAGTGGGAAGACCTCCGCGAGCATGCCTCCCGCATCAAGATGCACACCATCACCCATCTCGCCGACTACCTCGACATGTTCTCCAGCAACCTGGAGAGCCGTGGCGTGAAGGTGCACTGGGCGAAGGACGCGCAGGAGTTCAACGAGACGGTGCTCGCCATCCTCAAGGACCACGGCGTGAAGAAGATGGTGAAGTCGAAGTCGATGCTCACCGAGGAGTGCGAGATGAACCCCTATCTGGAGCAGCACGGCATCGACGTGGTGGAGACCGACCTGGGCGAGCGCATCATCCAGCTCCTCCACCAGAAGCCCAGCCACATCGTGATGCCCGCCATCCACCTGAAGCGTGAGGAGGTGGGCAGGATGTTCGAGGAGAAGGGCATCTCCAAGGAGAAGGGCAACTACGACCCCACTTACCTCACCCGGTGCGCACGCTATCACCTGAGAGAGGAGTTCATGGAGGCTGGTGCCGGCATGACGGGCTGCAACTTCGGCGTTGCCGCCACGGGCGACTGTGTGGTATGCACCAACGAGGGCAATGCCGACATGAGCACGTCCATGCCCAAGCTCCACATCGTGGCGATGGGCATCGAGAAGCTGGTGCCCGACTACAGGTCACTTGCCGTCTTCCAGCGCCTGCTCTGCCGTTGCGGCACGGGCCAGCAGACCACCACTTACACCTCCCATTTCCGCCAGGCGCGTCCGGGTGCCGAGATGCACGTGGTATTGGTGGACAACGGCAGGAGCGACATCCTCGCCGACAAGGACCACTGGCAGACCTTGAAGTGTATGCGGTGCGGTGCCTGCATGAACACCTGCCCCGTATACCGCCGTTCGGGCGGTTACAGCTACACCTATTTCATCCCCGGTCCCGTGGGCGTCAACCTCGGTATGCTGAAGGATCCCCGGAAGTACAGCGACAACGTGTCGGCTTGCACCCTCTGCCTGTCGTGCGACAACGTGTGTCCGTCCAAGGTGAGTCCCGGCTCTCAGATCTACGTATGGCGGCAGGGCTTGGAGAAGTTGGGCAAGGCAGACCCCGTGAAGAAGGCGATGTCGGGCGGCATGAAGTATCTCTTCGACCGTCCTTCGCTCTACACCACCGCCCTGAAGTTCGCACCCCTTGCCAACCTCGTTCCCGAGTGCATGGCGGGCATGGGCGGACTCAACGCCTGGGCTTTCGGCCATACCATGCCCGAGTTTGCCAAGAAATCGTTTCACCAGTTATGGAAGGAGGGAAAAGTTAAATGAAGAAAGAAGATTTCCTGAACAAGTTGCGCAAGAACACGCACGTTCAATTCGATATGCCGGATATGGACATCCGGGGCATCCAGTATGAGGACACCCTCGGACAGTTTGTCAAGATGACGGAGACCGTGGGCGGCCATGTCATCGAGGCGAAGGAGGGCGAGTCTCCCGACGACCTCGTGAGAAGGGCCTATCCCGAGGCGAAGGTCTTTGCCAGCAACCTGCCCGAGATTACGATTGCCACGAAGAACCCCGACACGGTGGCAGAGGCGAACGACCTCAACGGCACCGACGTGGGCATTGTCCGCGGCGAGGTAGGAGTGGCGGAGAACGGCTGCATCTGGATTCCACAGACGATGAAGGAGAAGGCAATCCTCTTCATCTCCGAGTACCTCATCATCTTCCTCGACAAGAAGAACATCGTCAACAACATGCACGAGGCGTATGCCCGCATCGCCATGAACCCCAAGTACAACTTCGGCACGTTCATCAGCGGTCCGTCCAAGACTGCCGACATCGAGCAGGCGCTCGTAATGGGCGC
>CAVCCB010000158.1:0-4848 GCA_963600595.1 Subdoligranulum sp. APC924/74
TCACAATCCAGCCACGTCAGACGATGTGGAACGCCAAGTTCTTGAGTTTAACAGCAAAACCATAAGCTACAGAGATATGAAAGAGTTTAAATATACAATCGACGGAAAAGAATACAAGGTTCAGATCGAGGGTGTTGAGGACAACATCGCAAGTGTGAACGTGAATGGCGTAGCCTACAAGGTGGAGATGGAACAGGAGGCAGAGCCTGAGAAGAAGAAGGTGGTGCTCGGCCAGCCCGCAGCAGCCGCCGACTCCGCAGAGGCCACTCCCGCCGCCAATGTCAATGCCGCCAACGCCGTGAAGGCTCCCCTGCCAGGCACCATCACCAGCATCGAGGTGGCTGTGGGCCAGGAGGTGAAGGCCGGCGACACTGTTGTCGTTTTGGAGGCAATGAAGATGCAGAACAACATCGAGGCAGAGAAAGACGGAAAGGTGACTGCCATCTGCGTGAAGCCAGGCCAGGCTGTGCTCGAGGAGGATGCCCTCATCGTCATCGAGTAAGCACACCTATTATATAATATAAAGAAAACGAGTTGTAGACACACAGAGTAGCCTGCAACTCGTTTTCTTTTTCTCAGTTCTTCAGGGCATCTATCGCACCCTGCACTTTCTTCTTGGTCCTCTTGAATACCTTCGTAATCTTGTCGCCCACATCTTCCGTGGCATCCACCACCTGGTCGGAGGTCTTGTCGGCGAAGTTTCTCACCTTTCCCTTCTGGTACTGGAGTTTCGCCTTGCTGACCCTTCGCACGTCCCCATCGCTCAGGGAATCCTTCACCATGCGGTATTCCGCCAGGTATTCCCTATAGATGGAGTCGTTCTTCGTCTTCATCGAGTCGGAAGCACTGCCGGCGGATTCGACAAACTGCTCAAGCCTGTCGGCAAAGGTACTTGCCTGGGGTACGACCTTATGCTGCAGACTTTCGCTTTGCGCCCAAGCCTGCATGCCCCCTAAAGATGCGAACAAAACTGCAAATCTCACTACTGTCTTTCTCATTTCGTGTCTCCTCTGATTTAATGATTAAAAACTTCAACACGTCGCTTGATGCCTGCAAAAGTAGTACGATTTTTTCGAAACGGCAAGAAAAGTAACATCTTTTCATTCTTTTTTCACTCTCAAACCAGATAATTGCCACAAATGCAAAAGGCCACCTTCCCAGGCAGCCTATTGCAATTATACAAAAACATTATGAATTATTTATTATTAGCGAACAAGATTTCTATCTAAAAGTTTCAACACGTTTCCGCTATTGGGCATTTGTGCAAGTGCGGCACTTCCTTTCACAGTAACGCTCGCACTGTGCACAAATATCGTAACCGAGCATCGCACCCAGGATAAAGTCCTCCTCGGGCGAGAGCTGGTTCAGGGGTTTTGTAACCATCAGCCGGATGGCATCCAGACACTCACGCTTGCCAAAGAACAAGTTGAGACGCTCATTGCCCACAGGCTGGACGATATAGCTGATATTCTGATGCTCCAAACGAGTTATGGCAAAATTCTCATATTTCTTGTTGAAAGTGAAGAGCACCATACGGCGCACACCTTTCTTATATTCGTAAATATGGTTCATCAGAACTTTCATGTCCACAGGCATCACGGCTTTCTGTTGCATGGGCTTAGAGTGACGGTTTGATGTTTTCAATCCAGGAATTGATGCGCTCCCCGGTCTTGTCGTCCTCGTTCACATCATCGAGAGCCAGACCCACGAACTTACCGTCTACCACGGCCTCGCTGTCATCGAAGGTGTAGCCGTCTGTGGACACGCCTTCAAGCACCGTAGCGCCAGCCTCGACTGCAGCATCGTAAAGTTCCTTCATACCACCGCAGAATGTGTCGGGATAAGACTCCGCGTCACCACAACCGAAGAGAGCCACAGTCTTTCCAGAGAGACCCACGCTCTTCAAGGTCTTCACACCGTCGTACCAGTCGTCCTGCATCTCGCCTGCGCCCCATGTGGAGGTTCCGAGGATGAGGTTTTCATGACCGCTCACTGTGGCATCATCAATATTAGCCACGTCTACTGCCTCAACGCCCAATTGGCTGGCAATGTTCTCTGCAATGCCCTGACAAGTGCTTGTAGAAGAACCGTAAATTACAATTGTCGATTTCATTTCCTATATATACTTTTAGTTACACTTTTCTTTTTCGGTTGCAAAGGTACAACGATTTCCCGAATGCTGCAATACCTAAAAATGAGGGTTTCGGGCAAATACCTAAAAATGATGATGTGGTCCGTACAGGAAATGAACACGGTACAAAAAGGCTGCAAATCAGCGTCGCACCGATTTACAGCCTTTCTATTTATCTCTCTCTTTAAAATTTTCTCTACCCAAGAGGCTTATTTCAAGCCGCGGTTAGCCAATGTGGCGTTCAGAAGCATCACATACTTGCGATACTGATTGCCTGACAGGATGGAGTGCATGTACTTCAAGTCCTTTACGATGGCCTTGTCCATCATGGGCTTGCGCTCCTCGTTGGGGGCAATCGCTGCATTCATCATCTCAGCAGTAAAGTTCTTGTGTACGTCTGCCACTGCCTCAGCCTGGTCGATGTTCAAGCTCAAAGCTTCCGCGAGACTGTTCATGTTCACGTTCATGTTGTAAGCAGCTGTGGCTGTTGTTGCACTTGCGTTCTCGTCTGCTGCAAAAGTAGTAGTTGTCATACTCAACAATGCTACTGCCAAAATCATTACCTTCTTCATAATCTTTTTACCTTTCTTTTCTTTTGGAGCGTTTTACCGCTCATGTGTTATACATTATCCTTTATTTGTTTTTGACGCTGCAAAGATACGGACTTTTTCCTGTGTACGCAAACAATCCTACAGAAAAATCGCGAAAAGTCTGTCTTTTTTGACATAAATCAACCAAATCCACAAAGCACTCATTACAAAACGTTACTTTTATCACATTTCTGTTCTCATTTTGTAAGAAGAATGTAACATTCCGCTATCTTTGCAAAAAATCACCGTTTTCCTTCGTTATCTCAATTATTTGTCGTACCTTTGCATCCAAAACATTAATAAGGAATAGAAATGGAACAGAACAACAAGTACATTAGCGTGTCTTACGCACTGTATGACACCACAGACGGCAAGTATGAGTTGGTTGAACAGACCACCGACGAGCACAAGTTCATCTTCATCAGCGGCATGGGCGTGACCCTTCCCGCATTCGAGAACGCTATCGCCGGCCTCGCTCAGGGCGAACAGTTCGACTTCACCCTCACCCCAGAGGAAGCCTATGGCGAACGCTACGAGGAGCGCGTCATCGAACTTGACAAGGGAATCTTCTGCATCAACGGACAGTTTGATGCACAGAACGTCCAGGTGGGTGCCATCATCCCCTTGCAAAACCAGGACGGCAACCGCTTCAACGGCGTGGTCCTCGCCATCACAGACCAAAAGGTGAAGATAGACCTCAACCACCCCTTGGCAGGCAAGACACTCAACTTCAAGGGAACCGTCGACGTGACCCGCGAGGCAACAGCCGAGGAAATCGCCCAGATGGCACAGATGTTCAGTGGCGAAGGAGGCTGCAGCGGCTGCAAGGGCAACTGCGGAGAAGGCGGCTGCGGAAACGGAAGTTGCGGAGAAGGCGGCTGCGGAAACTGCCACTAAATAACAGGAAAGTAAGATGAGAAATACTTTTGGAAATCTTTTCACCCTCACCACCTTCGGCGAGAGCCACGGGGTGGCGGTGGGCGGAATCGTAGACGGAATGCCCGCCGGCATCGACATCGACATGGAATTCATCCAGGCCGAACTTGACCGCCGCCGACCCGGCCAGAGCCACATCACCACCGCCAGGAAGGAAGCCGACAAGGTGGAGTTCCTCAGTGGCGTGTTCGAGGGCAAGAGTACGGGAACGCCCATCGGCTTCGAGGTGCACAACACCAACCAGCACTCGCAAGACTACGAGAATATGCGCTGCCTCTTCCGTCCCTCCCATGCCGACTACACCTATACCAGCAAGTATGGCATCCGCGACCACCGCGGAGGCGGAAGGTCGTCAGCCCGCATCACCATCGCACGCTGCGTGGGCGGTGCCCTTGCCAAACTGGCATTGCGGCAGTTGGGCATCTCGGTGACAGCCTATACCTCACAAGTGGGCGACATCGCCCTGTCCGGGGATTACCATCAGTATGACCTCTCCACCATAGAGCACAACATCGTGCGCTGTCCCGACCAGGAGAAAGCCCAGGAGATGGAAGACCTCATCGCCAGCGTCAAGGCTGACGGTGACACCATCGGCGGCGTCATCTCATGCGTCATCCAAGGATGCCCCACAGGACTGGGAGAACCCGAGTTCGGCAAGCTCCACGCCCAGTTGGGGGCAGCCATGCTCGGCATCAATGCCGTGAAGGGATTTGAATATGGCGAGGGATTTGCGGGAGTTACCGCCAGGGGAAGCCAGCAGAACGACGTATTCACCCCCACATCGCCCATCGGCACGCTGACCAACCACAGCGGAGGCATACAGGGCGGCATCAGCAACGGACAGGACATCTTCTTCCGGGTAGCATTCAAGCCCGTAGCCACCATTCTGATGGAGCAAGACACCGTGGACCTGGAAGGCAACGCCACCAAGCTCACTGCCCGAGGAAGGCACGACCCCTGCGTGTTGCCCCGCGCCGTGCCCATCGTCGAGGCGATGGCAGCCATGGTCATCCTCGACAACTATCTCCTCAACAAGACCGTAAGGCTGTAAGAAACCGGCAGGAAACAATATAAAGAAAGCCCGGCTCTCCGTTGCGTCATAACGCAAAGAAGAGCCGGGCTTTCTTTATTATAAGGTATTATAAGGCCATACCATCCCAATCAGTGCACAGACTAACCGATGGCTCCGAT
>CAVCCB010000159.1:0-4846 GCA_963600595.1 Subdoligranulum sp. APC924/74
GAACTGCTGGTTGCTGTTGGCACCGAGGTGGAACCACGTGTTGCGCTCGATGGCTATCTCCTGCGGACTCTTCTTCAGGCCGAGCATCTCCTGGCGGCGGAACTTCTTCAGCATGTCCTGCTCCTTCTTCAATGCCTTGTTGGCGTGGCGCAGGTTGCTTGGTTTCTCCTCAGCGAGACCATCCATAATCTGGTTGAACTGACTGAGGGCGAAGTGGCAAACGTAGCTCTGGGTCTTGCCCACGTGGCGGCGAAGCATATCCCAAACCAACTCTGGGTCGCGGGTACGCATCATCAGCGTGAACGAGTCGCCCTTGTCCTCTACCTTGGCTTTCTTGTTGTACTGTACGTTACTGCGGATGAGCATGAACACCACGATAATCATGAATGCGCTCTTCACGACAATGCCGCCGTAGAACATGGCCACGCAGACAATGGCGCAGGCTGCGAAGGCCACACCGGCTGTGATGAACCATCCACCGATGACGCTCAATACTCCCGTTACACGGAACACGGCACTCTCACGGCTCCAGGCGCGATCGGCGAGTGAGGAACCCATAGCCACCATGAAGGTGACATAGGTAGTGGAGAGTGGCAACTTGAGGTTGGTACCGATTGTGATGAGCATGGAAGCCAACACAAGGTTTACAGCGGCGCGCACCACGTCGAAGGCTGCGCTCTCCTCCAGCTCCACTGCATTCTTGTCGAAACGGGAGTTGATGTAGTTCTTCAAGCTCTGTGGCAGGAAGCGGTTGAGCCATGAGTCGCAAGCCTGGCAGTTGCGTACGATGACGCGGGCAGCCTTGGAGGAGCCGAACATCTCGTCGCCCTCGTCCTGGCGGCTCAGGTCTACGGAAGTCTTGATTACGTTCTGTGCCTTCTTGGATGTGGCCATGGCGACTATCATCACGAAGCCGGCGGCGAGAAGAAACAATGGGGTGGTAGTGGCGCTATCCATCAAGGATGTCATTAGATAGCTGTCGGCAGCCACACCGTTGCTGTTGGCCATGAAGTCCTCGTATGAAGAAAGACCGGCGAGAGGCACACCGATGAAGTTTACAAGGTCGTTGCCGGCGAAAGCCATGGCTAGGCCGAAGGTGCCGAGGAGCACGGTGAACTTGAAGATGTTGATGCGGCAGAGGTGCATGAACTCCATCACCACGGAGGAAACCACGAAGGTGATTACGAGGAGGAAGCCCACGTTGTCCTGGATGTAGTCGCGGATATTCTGCGGCAGATAAGGACTCTTGCCCAAGCCCTTCATGAAGATGAAGTAGGAGAGGGCAGTGAAGGCGATGCCACCGAAGATGGCGATGCTGTAGCGGGAGTGCTTCTTATAATTAAAGGTGAAGACCACACGCGAAATCCACATCACGGCCACACCGAACACGAAGGCGATGATGACGGAAGAGAAAATTCCCATGATCACCTCCAGTGCCTTGTCGCTGTTGAGCAGGTCGCCGTAGTTGAGGCTAGGGTCGCCCGCCATCTTGATGGTGGCGAGGATGAACGCACCTCCCAACAGCTCGAACACCAGCGAAACGGTGGTTGAGGTAGGCATACCGAGCGTGTTGAACACGTCGAGCACCAGCACGTCGGTCACCATCACGGCGAGGAAGAGCGTCATCATTTCCTCAAACGAGTAGTGGTCGGGGCTGGCGATGCCATGGCGGGCGATGTCCATCATTCCCGACGACATGATGGCACCGAGCACCACGCCCAGGGAGGCGATGATCAGCACGGTGCGGAACTTGGCCACCTTGGCTCCGATGGCCGACTGCAGGAAGTTGACAGCGTCGTTGCTGACTCCCACGAAGAGATCAAACACTGCCAAGCAGAGCAGGAAGATCACGATACAAAGATAAATAGTACTCATATTTATGATTGAAATTTAATGTATTCTTACACGGCTGCAAAGGTAAGGCCGGCATGTTACAAGCCTCTTAAACAGATGTTACATTCCCGTTAAAGATTGGGCGTACAAGAATGTATGTGAAAAGTTTGGCAATTAGCAAAAAAGATTGTACTTTTGCATGCACATTGCGAAAGCAGTGCCAACCAGGAAACAAAAGAAAAAGAAATGGGAATCAAGAAAAGAAGATGGCATTGCCTGCCCGGTCAGCCCCTTACCGAACTCGACAAACAGGTAATGTATTGGGAGGGGAAAGGCAAATTGGTGCCTACCCGCGAACTGATAAAGACTCCGGAGCAGATAGAGGGTATACGCAAGAGCGGCGTGGTGAATACGGGCTGCCTTGACGCTGTGGCAGAAGCCATCCGTCCGGGCATGAATACGCAGGAGATAGACGATATCTGCATGCAGTACTGCAAGGACCACAATGCCACACCGGCTTGCCTCGGCTATTCGGGTTATCCTAAGAGCGTATGCACCAGCATCAACGAGGTGGTGTGCCACGGCATCCCCAAAGAGGAGGACGTGCTACAGGAAGGCGACATTGTCAATGTCGACATGACTACCATCGTTGACGGTTACTATGCTGACGCTTCGCGCATGTTTATCGTGGGCGGCAAGACCACTCCCGAAAAGGAACAGCTGGTGCGTGTGGCCAAAGAGTGCCTCGAGATAGGTGCAGAGGTGGCCAAACCATACAGCTTTGTAGGTGACATAGGCCACGCCATAGAGAAGCATTGCAAAAAATACGGATACGGTGTGGTGCGCGACCTTTGCGGTCACGGTGTGGGACTGGAGTTCCACGAGGAGCCCGAAGTGCTTCATTACGGCCATAAAGGTACGGGCATGCTGCTGGTGCCGGGCATGGTGTTTACCATCGAACCGATGATCAACATGGGTACATGGAAGGTGTTCATCGATGCTGACGACCCTTATGGATGGGAAGTCATTACCGGCGACGAGAAGCCTTCAGCCCAGTGGGAACACACGTTCGTGATGACAGAGCACGGTGTGGAGATTCTGACCCACTGATACCCATGACGGCAGATGCCTTATATATATAATAAGGTGGAACGGGCAACTGTTCCCTTGTTTAGAAAAGAAGAATGATGGAAGCGAAAGAAAATAAGGATGTTTACATCTTGGGTATAGAGAGCAGCTGCGATGACACGTCGGCAGCCGTCTTGCGCAATGGCGTGCTGCTCAGCAATGTCACGGCATCGCAGGAAGTACACCGTGCCTATGGTGGTGTGGTGCCCGAACTTGCTTCGCGCGCTCACCAGCAGAATGTGGTCCCCGTAGTGGACCAGGCCATAGCACGTGCCGGTATCAGAAAGGAAGACCTTTCTGCCGTAGCTTTTACGCGCGGCCCAGGACTGATGGGCTCTTTGCTTGTCGGTGTGAGCTTTGCCAAGGGCTTTGCACGTTCGCTGAATATCCCGCTGATAGATGTCAATCATTTGCAGGGGCATGTCATGGCCCATTTCATCAAAGAGAGCGAAGATGACCATACGGCTCCTCCTTTCCCGTTCCTGTGCCTTCTGGTGAGTGGCGGAAACTCCCAGATTGTCAAGGTGAATGCTTACAACGACATGCAGGTGCTCGGACAGACCATAGACGATGCGGCGGGCGAGGCCATCGACAAATGCGCCAAGGTGCTGGAGTGGGGCTATCCGGGTGGTCCCGTGGTAGACAAGTATGCGCGCCAGGGCAACCCGAAGGCATTCTCTTTCTCCGAGCCTCATATTCCCGGTATGGACTATAGCTTCTCCGGATTCAAGACCAGCTTTCTCTATAGTCTGCGCAAGTGGGTGGCTGACGACCCCGACTTTGTTGAGAAGAACAAGTACGACCTTGCGGCCAGCATAGAATTTACCATTGTCGACATCCTGATGAAGAAACTTCGCCTTGCTGTCAAGACTACAGGCATCAAGCATGTGGCGGTGGCTGGCGGTGTGTCTGCCAACAACGGGTTGCGCAATGCCTTCATGGACCATGCCAAGCGTTACGGATGGACAATATACATCCCCAAGTTCAGCTACACCACAGACAATGCGGCGATGATAGCCTGTGTCGGAACATTCAAGTATCGCGACAAGGATTTCGCTACCATCGACCTGCCGGCTTACAGCAAGGTAACGTTCAAATAATCCTGTCATCCAATCATTAAACAATATATTCATTCTGATGGAATTTGAAAGTAAAATATTGAGCAAGAGCATTTCCGAGATGCTCTATAATAGCGAGAAAAGTCTTGGTACGGCAGAGAGCTGTACGGGAGGACGTATTGCCGAGGCCATTATTGCAGTGCCGGGCGCATCCAATTATTTCAAGGGCGGTATCGTTTCCTATACCAACGAGGTAAAGGAGAACCTGCTCGGTGTGGACCATGGCGTGCTGGAGGAGCAGACGGCAGTCTGCGAAGAGGTGGCGCGGCAGATGGTGCTGGGGGCTATCCGTGCCCTTCATGTAGACTATGCCATTTCTGCCACAGGCGTGGCAGGCCCTACGGGCGGTACGCCCGGTATTCCGGTAGGTACTATCTGGTTGGCCTATGGCAGCAAGGACGACGTGCGTACCGTCAAGTTGGAGAAAGACTACGGCCGTGACATCAATCTGGCCATTGCCACCAATACGGCACTGAAGTCCATGTATGCTTTCCTCAAGGAGCATGAGGCTGACTTGAAGCACGAGCAGGAGAAGGCAGCGGAGGAGTAGGACGTTTTTTCTCTCGCAGTGTAGGTGCTTGATGCCGACATGATGGGCAATTCCTCAACAAAAGTGCACGATTACAGGGGCTTGAAATATAAAAAACCTTAAAAGAATGGCTTCTTGGAGAGAATGTTTTGTAAATCCGGGAAATATTTGTAATTTTGCAGCCTGTTTGGAATAGGTATCAATTAACGAATTAGAAAATTAAAGATAGAAATGTCTA
>CAVCCB010000160.1:0-4795 GCA_963600595.1 Subdoligranulum sp. APC924/74
TCTTTGTGCTGTCACCGCCAACACTGCGGGGTATTGTGTGTTCTATGTCGTACTTGGGGTCTGCTCCGATGAAGTCGGAAAGCTTAATTTGTTTGCCTGTGTACAGACAGATATGTTTTTGCTCTTCCCAAAGGATATACTTTAGGACATCCCTCTCTGTGGGCTCCACGTCCTTTCCCATCTCTTCTTTGTATAGCGAGATGATGGCCTGTCGTGCTTTCTCATTCTCCTTTTGATTGTTACGGGCATAGGTGTCGAGAGCAGCCCTCATGTTGGCGTCGTTCAGTTCTCTTGCAAATTCTATGTGTATTTCCGTTTCTTGGTCTATCTTTCCTTCTTCCAACAGTCGATTGATTAATTTGCGGAGTCTGAACATAGAGCGCATGGCCATGGGGTTGCGAACACTGTCTAACCTGGGGGAACCTAGTCGGTACTCACCCTTTTCGTTGGGGCGAACTCTCGGGTACACTTCCAGCATTGAGGGGTGGTAGAGCTTTTTCAGTGATTCATCAGAAACATGATATTGCTCCTTGATATAGTCCTTGATGCAGACCTCTAACGTACGTTCGTCGTGTGGGGCATATTTGTTCATCTCCTGGATGATATTGTCGATGGCAGCTTCGCGCATTTCCTTGATTCCCCATTCGTAAGACGGCATCACCTCGCAAAGATTGCCCAAGAAAACAGCATGCGAATAAATCAAGCCTCTCCTTAGGTAAGGGAGAATCTTGAGTATGGCTTTCAGACTGAGTGAGGCATAGTCGGCCGGCAGGGAAATTTCACTGAATTTTCTTGCTCCCTCATCAGACAACTGCAACCGGTTTCTTGCAAATTGTGCCAGCTTGTCTTGGTCGGAGAAGAAAAATAGCACGTGCCAGATGTCGTTGATTATATCTTGGCGGCTTTACCCGTCTCCCAAAGTGTAAACTTCGCAAATGCCATCTTCCCAGTTGTCGCCAAAAATATCTCTCAAAGCAGATGTGACGAGACAGCTGGATACTGGGGTGTCCATAGGGTAATTGAAAAGGTAAGGCATGTGCTGGTCTGCACTGTTTTTGTAAAACCCATATTGCTTCTTGGGTGCCAATTTCTTGGCAATGTCTTCAAAGGCAAATTGTTTTTTCGACTTTCTGAAGAATAAAGGCTTGATAAGTTCGCGCTCTTCCTTGTGCAGACTGCGCATCTCATCATCTATTGGTGTCTTGATTTTTATGTTGTTGATAAAGGACAGCATCCTGAACTCCTCATATTGTGGATGAGAGGACGGACATTTCGTCTTGTTTTTCTCAAATACGCATTTGCCCACTTGTCCCTTTTGTGACTTTAGTGGCCTTTGTTCGAAGATAGCTTTCTCTATCTTTTGGCAAAGTTCTTCCGGCAATGCCTGTTTTTCGCATATGGCCTTGAACTCCGAAAGATAGTGTTCGTTTCGGGCTGTGTAGTGACAACGAATCTTTTCTCCTTTATTATAAAGGAAAAAGAAATAGTCACCCAAGTATTGGAAGCCGGCTTCTTGCATGTCATTAGTAAGAGAGCTGATGCTTTCTTTTACAGTGCCAGAGTCGTCACTTCCTTGGTCCTTACGATTGCTAAGGAAGCCACGCCGTTGTGCAAGGTGATAAAAAGCCCTTCCCAGGATATACCTGTCTGACAGGCTTTCCAAATCCAACTTTTCATGTAAGCATTTGTGTCTGTATGCATATGGGTTTTTGGCGGAATCCTCTTCAGTACTCTGCCAATGCATGAACAATTCGTTCTTAGGATAGATTTTCTTTAATCTCCATGCCGACAATTCCTCATTGCTGAGTGGCGGACATAGATGGTATTTGCTCAGGATATGCAGAAGGCTGATTTTACGCAACTTGATGCGATAATATCTTACCCTGGTAGATCTGTGAATGGTGCGTTCGGCAGCTCTTGAGGATTCTATTCCCTTTTCAATCTTGACTCCCTCTTGAAAGATGTTCACACCTTTTTCTTGCAACTGGTATCCGTCGTCACCTTTAGTAACGATGGCCCATCCTAGGCTATTAGTTCCGGTGTCGATTCCTAATATTTTCGTCATAGTTGTTATTTTGGTTTTTTAATTATTAATTTTCTGTAAAAGTAATGCTTTTTGTTTGGATAAACAAATATTTTATTATATTTTTGCATTTGAAAATAAGATTTCCTACATCTTATCACAATAAGGCAGTAATTGCCGAAGGTGTTAAACCTATACTCCCGCTTCGGTGGGAGTTTTTTGTTATATTTTACTTTTGTTTTAGTCAAATTAGGAAAAGTCACTTGATGGCTTACAAAATAAAAGCCCCCGATGCGTCGCGCACCAGGGACTTCAAAATATTTACTTACTTATATACTTCCTTTACATATATGAAAACTGTCTGTGACCTAAATCACGGCAGTCTGCATTTCTTGTCTATAAGACGTTGCAAATATAATGAAAATGTTATGTTCTGCCAAACAAACTGATAACTTTTTTGTCATGTGCTGGAGAATTTAACGTATTTTTGAGATAATTTTTGTATCTTTGCCGAAAAATTCGACTTATGCAGAAAGAACAGGAAAGCAATATGGTGGAAAACCATCCCTTCGAACCGTGGCTGCCGGAGAACGCGCGGCTGCTGATGCTCGGCACGTTCCCGCCCTCGCCCAAGCGATGGTGCATCCCCTGGTATTACCCCAACTACCAGAATGACATGTGGCGCATCTTCGGGCTCCTCTTCTTCGGCGACAAGCTCCATTTCGTAGACGCAGAGCACAAGCGGTACCGGGAGGCGGAGCTGAAAGCATTCCTCCGGGAGAAGGGCGTGGCGATATACGACACGGCGCAAAAGGTGATACGCACCAGGAACACAGCCTCCGACAAGGACCTCCGGATTGTGGAACCCTCCGACCTCGACGGGATGCTGGGGACTTTGCCCCAGTGCCGCGGCGTATTGACGGCAGGACAACTCGCCACAAGGGTGTTCTGCGAGCACTACGGCATCACGGAGACCCCGAAGATGGGCGGATTCGTGGAGTTCCCCTTCGAAGACCGCACGCTGCGGCTCTACCGTATGCCGAGCAGCAGCCGAGCCTATCCGCTCGCCCTGGAGAAGAAGGCGGAATATTATAAGGTGATGTTCGACGACCTCCTGTACCCATAAATGGGGAAAAGATGAGGGTTTCATCAAATTATAACACCGGAAAGGAGGGATATTTGCGTTTCTTTTCGTACCTTTGCCGAAAATTCTAATCAAAATCTAAAAATAATGGCTACATTGACAATTTCGATTATCGTGGTTTTCGTGCTCGGCTATGCCCTCATAGCCACCGAGAGCCTGACGAAGGTGAACAAGGCGGCAATCGCCCTGTTGATGCTCGTAGGGTGCTGGACGCTCTACATGGTGGACCCCCTGCAATACCTGCAGCTGATGCATCCCGACTATGCGGGCGGCGCTGCGGGGGCTGTGGAGAAGGTGACTGAAATCATCCAGGAGCACCTGGGCGACACCGCCACCACGCTCTTCTTCCTCATGGGAGCGATGACCATCGTGGAGATCGTCGACCAGAACGGAGGCTTCAACTGGGTGCGCAAGGTGATGAAGACCAAGAGCAAGCGCACGCTGCTGTGGCGCATCGCCTTCCTCACGTTCTTCCTCTCCGCCATCCTCGACAACCTCACCACCAGCATCGTGATGATCATGATCCTGCGCAAGCTCGTCACCGACCACAAGGACCGCATGGTCTATGCCTCGCTGGTGATCATCGCCGCCAACTCGGGCGGTGCCTTCTCGCCCATCGGCGACGTGACCACCATCATGCTCTGGAACAAGGGGCTGATTACCGCCGCAGGCGTCCTCTCCGAGCTTTTCGTGCCGAGTGTCGTCTCATTGGTAATCCCCGCCTTCATCCTGCAGACGATGCTGAAGGGCGAACTGGTGATGCCTGAGGCCACTGCCTCGAAGGAGGCTGCCGTGAGCGACTTCACCGAGGGACAGCGCAAGGCGGTGTTCTGGCTCGGCGTGGGCGGCCTGATCTTCGTGCCCATTTTCAAGAGCATCACCCATCTGCCTCCCTTCGTGGGCATCCTCCTGGTATTGGGCGTGCTGTGGACTGTCACGGAGGTGTTCTACCGTGGCCTGCACCGCGGACAGGACGCCGAGGGCACGCAGAAGCGCGTCACGAAGCTGCTCTCGCGCGTCGACATGAGTACCATCCTCTTCTTCCTCGGCATCCTGATGGCGGTGTCCTGCCTCGCTGAGGTGGGCGTGCTGACAGCCCTGGGCAAGGGCTTGAACGACGTGTTCGACGGCAACCACTATCTCGTTACGGGCATCATCGGCGTGCTGTCGAGCATCGTTGACAATGTGCCCCTGGTGGCTGGCTGCATGGGTATGTATCCCGTGGCTCCCACGGGCGACATGGCTGTGGACGGCATCTTCTGGCAGTTGCTCGCCTATTGCGCCGGAGTGGGCGGTTCGATGCTCATCATCGGCAGTGCCGCCGGCGTGGTGGTGATGGGCTTGGAGAAGATCACCTTCGGCTGGTACATGAAGCACATCTCCTGGATAGCCTTCGTGGGTTATCTCGCTGGCATGGTGAGCTACTGGGTCATCAGAACGTTCGTGTTTTAAATATGGAAAGATGGAAATATTGAAATATTGAAATATGAGGGCTGGCGCATTGCCAGCCCTTTTTTCAATTAGCCTCTTTTCCATCTTTCAATCTTTCCATCTTTCCATCTTTCAATATTTCAATATTTCAATCCATACCGCTTCTCCCCTCTCCCGTGCCTCCACGATGCGGTTGA
>CAVCCB010000161.1:0-4575 GCA_963600595.1 Subdoligranulum sp. APC924/74
GTACCAACATCACACGTATCTTCGACGGACTGAACGACGTGCGCAACATCAAGCCTTCTATCAAGTGGGCCAAGGAAGGCGGCATGACTCCACAGTGCGCCCTCTGCATCACCAACTCGCCAGTACACACACTGGAGTACTATATGGGCATCGCCGACGAGCTCATCGCCGCAGGCGCAGAGGAAATCTGTCTCAAGGATATGGCCGGCATCGGCCAGCCAGCATTCCTCGGCAAGCTCACCAAGATGATCAAGGACAAATACCCCGAGATTATCATACAGTATCACGGCCACTCAGGCCCAGGTCTCTCTATGGCCAGCATCCTGGAGGTTTGCCAGAACGGTGCCGACATCATCGACACCGCCATCGAGCCACTATCGTGGGGTAAGGTACATCCGGACATCATCTCCGTGATCAGCATGCTGAAGAACGAGGGATTCGACGTGCCCGAGGTGAACATGAGCGCCTATATGAAGGCCCGCGCCCTGACACAGGAGTTTATCGACGACTGGCTGGGCTACTTCATCAACCCAGGCAACAAGATTATGTCTTCCCTCTTGCTCGGCTGCGGTCTGCCAGGCGGCATGATGGGCTCTATGATGGCCGACCTCGGCGGCATGCGCCAGACCATCAACAACATCCGCAAGAAGAAGGGCGAGGAGGAACTCTCTATGGACGACCTCCTGATCAAGCTCTTCGACGAGGTAGAGTATGTATGGCCACGTGTGGGCTATCCACCATTGGTTACCCCATTCAGCCAGTATACCAAGAACATCGCCCTGATGAACCTCCTCACCATGGAGCAGGGCAAGGGCCGCTTCGTGATGATGGACGACTCGATGTGGGGCATGATTCTCGGCAAGAGCGGCAAGATTCCAGGCACCATCGCACCCGAGCTGGTGGAGCTTGCCAAGAAGCAGGGTCGCGAATTTACCGACGTGGACGCCCACACACTGCTCACCGATGCCCTCGATGATTTCAAGAAGGAGATGGACGAGAACGGCTGGGACTACGGACAGGACGACGAGGAACTCTTCGAGCTCGCCATGCACCCAGAGCAGTATCGCAACTACAAGAGCGGCCAGGCCAAGAAGAATTTCCTCAACGACCTGCAGAAGGCGAAGGACGCCAAGCTCGGCTCTACTTTGACCCCACAGCAGCTCGCAGAGTTCAAGCACGCCAAGGCTGATGCCATCGTGGCTCCCGTGGCAGGTCAGCTGTTCTGGGAGTTCCAGGGCGAGGGCGAGTGCCAGCCTGCCGTGGAGCCGTTCATCGGCAAGGAATACGAGGAAGGCGACGCCTTCTGCTACATCCTCACCTCATGGGGCGAGTTTGAGGCAGTGCCCGCAGCCCTCGGCGGCAAGCTCGTGGAGATCGCTGCCAAGCAGGGAAGCAAGGTGCGCAAGGGCGACGTAATCGCCTACATCGAGCGCAAGGCAGAGTAATTAATAGTTAAAAGTTTATAGTTTATAGGGCATCCCTGCTTCATGGCGTCAGCCTCCTGTAAACTATAAACTGTAAACTATAAACTATAAAAGATGAACTATCAAGCCATCATTGACAAGTATTATCCCGAAGACAACGAGCTTCGGCATATACTTGTCAACCATAGTCAATCTGTGGCGCGCAAGGCGTTGCAGATTGTTTCGTTTCATCCTGAACTGCATCTCGACGCGCAGTTCATCGAGGAGGCGGCGATGCTCCACGACATAGGAATCTTCCTCACCGATGCGCCGGGAATAAGGTGCTTCGGGTCACAGCCCTACATCTGCCACGGACGGCTGGGAGCGGAACTCCTGCGCAAGGAGGGCTTCGAACGACACGCCCGCGTGTGCGAACGCCACACCGGCGCAGGCATTACGAAGGAACAGATAGAAGAGCAGCAACTGCCCCTGCCTCACCAGGACTTCCTGCCCGAGACGATGGAGGAGATGGTAATCTGCTACGCCGACAAGTTCTTCAGCAAGACCCATCTTGACAGGGAGAAGAGTATCGAAAAGGCAGAGAAGAGCCTCGCCAAGTTCGGGGAGGAGGGAGTAAGACGCTTCCAGCAATGGGAGCATTTGTTTGAGAAATAACAGATGAGAAAACAATCAACCATAGCCCTTATGCTGCTTACCTCCATCACGGCGATGATGGTGGCAAGCCCGGGTATGCCTGCAAAGAAGAAAGGCAAGAAGCAGCGAGCCAGCGACTCCACTGCAGCGACGGTGGGCGACTCCGTATACGTCGATTCCCTCGGCAACGAAATCAGCCTGGAGGAGGGCGACACCATGCGGATGGACTCCCTGCAGAAGGCTATCTGGAAACACAACCAGGTCATCGACGACAGCATCCGCCTTGACAGCATCCAGCGGAAGAAGTCGGGCGGAGTGGACGCACCGGTCAACTACACCGCCACCGACTCCCTGGTCTACGACGCCCATAACAAGGTGGCGCACCTCTACGGCAACTCCAACGTGAAGTACCAGAACATGGACCTCACCTCCGACCGCATCGCCATGGACATGGACAAGAGCAACGTCTCCGCCGTGGGAACCGCCGACTCCACCGCCGAGGACGGCATCAAGGGAAAGCCCGTCTTCAAGATGGGAAGCGACACCTACGACACCGACACCATCAAGTTCAACTTCAAGAGCAAGAAGGCCCTTATTAATAATGTATATACCGAGCAGCAGGACGGATTCCTCACCGGCATGAAGTCGAAACGTGACTCGTCGGGCGTAATCTACCTGCAGCACGGCCGCTACACCACCTGCGACGACAAGCACCCCGACTTCTACATCTCGCTCTCCCGCGCCAAGGTGAGGCCGGGCAAAGACGTGGTGTTCGGCCCCGCATACCTCGTGGTGTGCGACGTGCCCATGCCCCTCGGCATCCCCTACGGCTTCTTCCCCTTCACCAAGAGCTACAGCAGCGGTTTCATCATGCCTACCTACGGCGACGAGAGCGACCGCGGATTCTACCTGCGCGACGGCGGATACTACTTCGCCATGAGCGACAAGTGGGACCTCAAACTGCTGGGAGAGATATACACCAAGGGCTCGTGGGGCATCTCGGCGGCCAGCAACTACCGCAAGCGATACAAGTACTCGGGCTCCTTCTACTTCAGCTACCAGGACAGCCGAAGCGGAGACAAGGGCATGCCCGACTACACCAAGCAGGAGAGTTTCAAACTGCAGTGGAGCCATCGCCAGGACAGCAAGGCCAACCCCTACAGTTCGCTTTCGGCAAGCGTGAACTTCGCCACGTCGAGCTACGAGCGCAACAACCTAAGCTCGCTCTACAACCCGCAGACGATGACGCAGAGTACGCGTACCTCGTCGGTGAGTTGGAGCACCACCTTCTCGAGCATCGGAATGACGCTGAGCTCCACCGCCAACCTCTCGCAGAACATGCGCGACTCGTCGATTGCCTTGACGCTACCCGACCTCAATATCAGCATCTCCCGATTCTATCCCTTCCGCAGAAAGAAGATGGTGGGCGACGAGAAATGGTATGAGAAGATAGCCATGAGCTATACCGGACATATATCCAACAGCATCAACACCAAGGAGAACAAGTTGATGCACAGCTCGCTCATCAAGGACTGGCGCAACGGATGGCAACACCAGATACCGGTGAGCGCCACGTTCACCCTCTTCAAGTATCTCAACGTGACACCCAACTTCAACTTCACCGACCGCATGTATACCAACAAGGTGATGCAGTCGTGGGATGAAGCCTCGCAGAAGGTTGTGAACGACACCGTATACGGATTCCACAACGTGTACAACTGGGACATGAGCGTATCGCTCTCCACCAAGATATACGGTTTCTGGGTGCCCAACCGCAAGCTGTTCGGCGACAAGATACAGGCCATCCGCCACGTGCTCACCCCAACAGTGAGCTACAGATACTCCCCCGACTTCGGTGCCTCGCACTACGGCTACTGGGAAACCTACCAGAAGACCGATGCCGACGGCAACGTGTCGCTCGTGAGCTACTCGCCCTATGCCAACGCCCTCTATGGTGCCCCGAGCAGGGGAAAGTCCGGTAACATCACTTTCTCGCTGGGCAACAACCTGGAGATGAAGGTGAAGAGCGACAAAGACTCTACGGGATTCAAGAAGATAAGTTTGATCGACGCTTTCGACATTAATATGAGCTACAACACTGCCGCCAAGGAGAAGCAGTGGAGCGACATGAACATCAACCTGCGTCTGAAATGGTGGAAGAACTATACATTCAACATGAACGCCGTATTCGCTACCTATGCCTATGAGATGGACGAGCAGGGCAATGTGTATGTGGGCAACCACACGGAATGGAGCAGGGGCAGATTCGGTAGATTCCAGGGTATGTCGCAGAACCTCTCGTTCACCCTCAACCCGGAGAAACTGAAGAAACTCTTCGGCGGCGGCAGCGACGAAGACGACAAAGACAAGAACAAGCGCAAGGACGACGACGGCATGGACACCGACATCGAGAGCAATGTAGACGATGACATGGAGAAGGGCAAGACTGCTGCCAGAAAGAAGAGTGGCGGCGGAAAGGCAAAGACCGATGCTGATGGATACATGGCATACACCATGC
>CAVCCB010000162.1:0-4507 GCA_963600595.1 Subdoligranulum sp. APC924/74
CCTTCAGGGCGCGCTGGACAGTGTGCAGGTCACAAACTATAAGGAGGCGTTAAAATCGTACCAAGTTATTTTTCAACCGTTACTTAATAGACCGCTTAAAATGTGTGCGAAAAGCTTTGGCTTGATTGTCCTTGAAATTGTCCCCAAAGATGAAAAATAAGGGAACGGGCGATGTTAATCCGTAGAATTTTATTACCTTTGCAACTGTTTTTTAACGAAGAAAAGAAATGAAAGATATTTGTTGTATAGGGCACATCACGAAGGACAGGATTGTGACGCCCAACCGTGTTGTCAACATGGCGGGCGGTACGTCCTTCTATTTCGCATACGCCATCAACCAGTTGCCCAAGGACGTTTCATTCTGTCTGGTGACAGCGATGGATCCCACCGAGCCGGAACCTGTGGAGAAGATGCGCAAGGCGGGCATCGACGTGACGCTCAATCCCTCGCGCAACACGGTGTTCTTCGAGAATACCTATTATGGGAAGAACCAGAATGAGCGAAGCCAGAGGGTGCTTGCCAAAGCTGACCCATTTACCGTGGAGCAACTGCAAGACGTGGAAGCAAAGGTCTATCACCTGGGCAGTCTGCTGCGTGACGACTTCCCCGTGGAGGTGGTGGAGTACCTCGCTTCCAAGGGCAGGGTTTCCATCGACGTGCAGGGCTATCTGCGCGAGGTGAGGGACGAGAAGGTATATCCTGTTGACTGGGAAGATAAGTTGAGGGTTCTCCGTAGCACCTACTACCTGAAGGTGAACGAGGTGGAGATGGAGACGGTCACTGGCTTGAAGGATCCTCGTGAGGCGGCTCTACTGCTCCATTCTTGGGGGGTTACCGAGGTGATCATCACTTTGGGCAGCGAGGGGTCGCTCGTCTATGTGGACGGGGAGTTCCACGAAATCCCTGCCTATCCGCCCCATGAGGTGGTGGATGCGACAGGGTGCGGCGACACCTATTCGGCTGGCTATCTCTATATGAGACAGTTGGGTGCCAATCCCACGGAGGCAGGCAAGTTTGCCGCCGCCATGTGTACGGTGAAGTTGGAACACAACGGTCCCTTCAACCGGTCCATCACTGACCTGATGGAAATCGTCAAGTAGCTCTCTGCGGGCTATGATGCCGTGATGCGGATGGAGAGCGTGGCAGGGTCGAAGGCGATGCCGTCACGCTCCACGAAGCGGGCGAGTGTCCCGTTGTCGGCAAGCTCCCGGGGAGAACCTACAGAGAGACGGTTCCCCTCCTCCATCACCCACAGGCGGTCTGCCAACCGGAACGCCAGTTCCACATCGTGCGTGGAGAGGAAGATGGTCTTGTGAAGCTCATGCGCAAGCCGGCGGAGCATCTGCAAGGTCTCCACCTTGCTGGGAAAATCGAGGAACGCCGTCGGCTCGTCGAGGAGGATGACGGGTGTCTGTTGGGCGAGGGCTTTCGCCACCATCGTCTTCTGTCGCTCGCCGTCGCTGAGGGTCTGTGTCATCCTGCCGCCCAGGTGACCGATGCCCACTTGTCTCATTGCCTCGTCCACGATGCTGCTGTCGGCATCGGAGAGCGTTCCCCAGAATCCCGTGTAGGGCGACCGTCCCAAAGCCACGGTCTCACGGACGGAGAGATGGGCGGCGTCGGGTCTTGTGGCGAGAACCACTCCCGTGAGTTGCGCCAGCTGGTGTGGGGAATAGTCTTGCAGCGGTTTGCCCAATAGGCAGACCTTTCCCGAAAGGGGAGGCTGGAAGGCGGCGAGTGTGCGCAGCAGGGTACTCTTGCCCACGCCGTTGGCACCTATCAGGCACGTCAGTTCATTGTCGTGGAGCGAGGCGTTAAAGCCTTCCGCCACGATGTGGTGTTGCTTGCCTGAGCGGTAGCCGATGCACAGGTCTTCCAAGAGGATGGTTTCGTTTGTCATTGATTCTTCCAAGAGTTGTTGCGGGCGCAAAAATACAAAAAAAATCCTAATCGAGAAAACAAAGATGGAACAAATCTCACCCATCCAGGCACTGATGCAGCAGCGCACGTTGTTGCAACTGGAATATTATACGGAGAAAGAGGCTTTCCGCAAGCTCACCGAACAAATCGGATTGCAGCGGAAGGTGAAACGAGGCGATGCCTGGTTTCCACTGCGTGTGGGAAAGAGCTTTTATAATTCGCTGAACCAGACAGCCGTCGAGGTGTTTCGCACCACCGACCAGGACATCGAACATAACTTCGAGTTCGGACGGCCCGTCATGTTCTTTAGAGTGAAGAGCGAAGGACTGAAGTATTTCTCCTTCACGGGTACGGTGAGCTTTGTGGACGGTGACAGGATGGTTGTCACCGTGCCTGACTCGGCACCTCTGCTCGAACTGCAGCAGTCTGCAGACCCTGTTGGCGTACAGCTCTCCTTCGACGAGACCAGCTACAAACTGATGTTCGAGGCTCTCGACAGGGTGATGAAGGCGAAGAACAACCGGCTGGCTTATCTCCGCGACCTCTTCTATTCTCATCAAGAGGCTGGCAGGTTTTCCTTTGAGCCGATGAAGTTCCCTTGGCTCAATCCCACCCAGGAGCGGGCTGTCAACGAGGTGCTGTGGGCAAAGGACGTGGCAATCGTGCATGGACCTCCGGGAACAGGCAAGACAACGACCCTCGTGGAGGCTATCAACGAGACCTTGATGCGGGAGAGCCAGGTGCTGGTGTGCGCACAGAGCAACATGGCGGTGGACTGGATTTCGGAAAAGTTGGTGGACAGAGGCATCAATGTGCTGCGCATCGGTAATCCAACCCGAGTGAACGACAAGATGCTGGGCTTCACCTACGAACGGCGTTTTGAGAGTCATGCCGACTATCCGCAGCTTTGGGCTATCCGCAAGGCTATCCGTGAGCTTCGCAAGAACAGGAAACGCGGCAGCGAGAACTACCATCAGAAGATGGAACGGCTGAAGAGCCGCGCCGCAGAGATAGAAATCCGCATCAACAGCGAACTCTTTGGCGAGGCGCGTGTCATCGCCTGCACCCTCGTTGGCTCTGCCCATCGTCTGTTGGAAGGTATGAAGTTTGGCACGCTCTTCATCGACGAGGCAGCACAGGCTTTGGAAGCCGCCTGCTGGATTCCCATGAGAAGGGCAAGCAGGGTGATACTGGCAGGCGACCACTGCCAGTTGCCTCCCACCGTGAAGAGCATCGCCGCCCTCCGTGCCGGACTGGGCAAGACGCTCATGGAGCGCATCGCCGAGAACAAGCCCGAGGTGGTGACCTTGCTCAAGATACAATATCGCATGAACGACGAGATCATGCGATTCTCCAGCAACTGGTTCTACAAGGGACAGGTGGAGAGTGCGCCGCAGATCAAATACCGCGGCATCCTCGACTACGACCATCCCATCACCTGGATAGACACCTCCGACAAGGAGCCTGCCGACACCATCGAGGAGACGGCGGACAACAACTTCAAGGAACAGTTCGTGGGCGAGAGCTTCGGGCGAATCAACAAGGCGGAAGCCGAGCTGACCCTCCTCACCCTTGCCGAATATTTTACGAAAATAGGGAAGCAGAGAGTGTTGGGCGAGCGCATCGACGTGGGCATCATCTCCCCCTATCGTGCCCAGGTGCAGTACTTGAAGCGACTCATCAAGAAGTATGAGTTCTTCAAGCCCTACCGCCGTCTGATAAGCGTGAACACCGTGGATGGTTTCCAGGGACAGGAGCGTGATGTCATCCTCATCTCCCTCGTCCGCTCCAATGACGAAGGTCAGATTGGCTTCCTGAAAGATCTCCGCCGCATGAACGTGGCAATGACGAGAGCCAGGATGAAACTCATCATCCTCGGCAACAAGGACACGATGACGAAGCATCCGTTCTATCAGCAGTTATGGGAGTATATTGAAAACATCCAAAGCCAAGCCTGACAAAGCGCCATAGCTGGGTATTGTAACTACTTTTTTACCTTTATCACGCTCTACGCACCCTTTCTTCCGAAGTCGGCAGGTATCTCGCCCCATTTCCTGGTTTCCCACTTAAGGATGGGAATGGAGACGTTATGGGTGCGGAGCCAGTTCTCGGCACGGGCGATGATCTGGTAGAGCTGCTCTGTCTTGGCATTGCGCTCCAGCTTGGTCTTGCACTGCTTCTTGGTCACCCACAACTGGGCGTTCACACTGTCGCTGTAGATGACCTTGTCTGTAATGCCCTTTTGTTCCATCAATGCCAAGGCATGGACGATGGCGAGGAACTCGCCGATGTTGTTGGTGCCGTGAAGCGGACCGAAGTGGAACACTTGCGCTCCCGTCTGCAGGTCGATGCACTGATACTCCATCGGCCCGGGATTGCCCGAGCAAGCTGCATCCACTGCCCAAGCATTTGCCCTTACCTCTGGAGGCAAGGGCAACACTGTATCATTTCTCCACGAAGGAGGATTTGTCGGCAAACTATTGTTCATGCGTTCCTTTACATTCTCTCTGGCACCTCGATACCGAGCAGAGCCATACCGTTCTTCAGAATCTTGGCGATGTTGGCGGCGAGCACCAGACGGGTGGTC
>CAVCCB010000163.1:0-4500 GCA_963600595.1 Subdoligranulum sp. APC924/74
TCATCTTGCCGTCGGCGAAGCAGTTCAACAGGCTGAAGGGGTTGAACACGTCGGGAGAGGGCCAGCAGAAATGGTAGCCGTCATAGTAGTCCTTCAGTTCCTGGATGGTGTCCTCGCGGCTGGTGCCCAGCTTGTCTGCCAATGCGTCGATGTCATTGCTCATCTGCGTGAGCAGCTCGTCCTTTGTAATGCCGCAGATGCCGGCGTAAGGCTCGTCCATGCTCACGTTCTTGATGTTGTTCAGCTCGCTGAAGATGCTCAGCTGCGAGAACTTCGTGATGCCCGTCAGGAACACGAAGCGAAGCATCGGCTCACAATCCTTCAATGGGCTGTAGAAGTTGCGCATCACATTGCGCAACGCCCCGAGGTTCTCCTCCTCATGCGCCACGTCGAGAAGCGGAGCGTCATACTCGTCGATGAGTATCACCAGCTTCTTGCCAGTCTTCTTGTGGACGGCCTCCATCAGGTCGGCGAACCTGTTGTTCACGCCATTGCGATGTTCCGTGATGTCGAATTTCCTTTCCTGGTTCTCCAACTGGTAGCCCAGGTACTCCTCCAGCTGTTCCCTGTCCATGTGTTTTCCACCCGCCATACTGAAGTGCAGCACGGGATACTCCGTCCACTCCTTTTCCAGCTTCTCGATGGCGAGGCCCTCGAAGAGGTCCTTTCTGCCCTCAAAGTAGCTCAGGAAGGTGGAGACTAACAGTGACTTGCCGAACCGCCTGGGGCGGCTCAGGAAGAAGTACTTGCCGTCGGTGTGCGTCATGTGATACACATACGCAGTCTTGTCGACGTAGAACAAGTCCTCCTCTCTGATGCGGGAGAACGTCTGGATGCCTAGGGGATATAATTTTCTTGCCATGTCTCTTGCCTTTTCCTGTCCATGATGCCCCGGACAGCGTTCATGCCGCAAAGATAAGACTTTTTCCCGACACCGCCAAACTTTTCCGCCGATAAGACAATAAAAAGAAAGAGTAAGCAGCTGCGCATTTAAATTCTCCTGCTCACTCTTCCTGCGAGCAGCGCTATCATGATTCCCAGACAGGCGGCGATGCTGAGGGCAATACGCAGTCCCGTAGCCTCTGAGAGCCAGCCGATGACGGGAGGACCCACCAGGAAGCCGAAGAAGCTGATGCTCGACACGATGGTGATGGCGATACTCGCCTTGATGGTGCCCAGCTTGCCCGCAATGCTGTAGCAGATGGGCACCGACGACGAGATGCCCAGACCCACGAGCAGGAAGCCCAGGGTGGCGGG
Source organism: Subdoligranulum sp. APC924/74 (assembly GCA_963600595.1). Classification (GTDB taxonomy): domain Bacteria; phylum Bacteroidota; class Bacteroidia; order Bacteroidales; family Bacteroidaceae; genus Prevotella. The sequence continues at coordinate 1,258 of CAVCCB010000163.1, forward strand.
AATGAGGTAGGGGAGAGCGGCGGCAAGCCAAAGTCCGCCGACAATCAGACCGCCGCAAGTCTTCAACACCCTCGACGGCCCGTATTTCGTCACAAACCCGTCGGCAAGGAACCTCCCCAGGGTCATCGCGCCCATACCTGCCACGTAGCCGGCACGGATGAATGCCTCGTCGGGCTTCACCACCGAGGAGAAATACACGCTGCTCCAGTCATACACCGTTCCCTCGCAGAACATTCCCGCGAAGCCCATCAGTCCCAGGAGGAAGAGGATGGGGTCGATGGCCTTGAAGGAGAACTTGGGCACGTCTTCCTCCTCCGCCTGTGCCGTGGCGTCATTCACGAGATGCCTGAAGCCCAGGGCTACGATGAGGAGGCTCATTGCCAGGATGGATCCGAAATGCACCTCGATGGGCAACAGGGTGTTGGCGAAGACGGCTCCGATGATGCCGCCGGCGAATCCGCCCAGACTCCACAGACCGTGGAAGGATGACATGATGTTGCGGCCGTACATCTTCTCCACCAGACATGCCTGCGTGTTGGTGGCGATGTTCATGAGGTTCGCCATCATACCGAACCCCACCAGCGCCAGTATCAGATGCACCACACTGCTGCTGCACCCGATGCCCACCAGTACGGCGGCATAGAGCACCTCGGAGAGTACCAGCATCTTCTTGCTGCCAAACTTGCTGACCAGGATGCCCGAGAATGCCATCATCAGCAACTGGCCGATGGGAATTGCGAAGAGCACCGAACCCAACTGGCCGTTGCTCAGGTGGAGAATGTGCTTCACGTCCGGGATGCGGCTCGCCCAACTCGCGAACACTGCTCCCGGCACAAAATAGTAGGCTGCCACTGCCAGCCGCTTATGGCGTAAGTCCTTGTTTGTTTCCGTCAACATGATCTTTTCTACCTTATTTATATATATACGGCTGCAAAATTACGAAAAAATGCTGAATTACCCACATCCTCACCCGAGATTTTCCACGATTTCCTTGGTGGGTTGGGGGAAAAAGTGTATTTTTGTGGGCGAATACACTGAACTAAAAGTTTTAAAGCATGAATATACTGGTAACGGGTGCCAACGGACAGCTCGGACACGAGATGCAGCTGGTAGCCCAGAAGAGCAGCCACAGCTTTGTTTTCACCGACGTGGCTGACGGTTATGAGAAATTGGACATCACCGACGTGGAGGCTATCCGCCAAATGGTGAAGGACCACGACATCCGGGTGATTGTGAACTGCGCCGCCTATACCAACGTGGACAAGGCGGAGAGCGACTACGGCCTCGCCAACCTCCTCAACAACATCGCTGCCGGCAACCTGGCGCAGGTGATGAAGGAGGTGGACGGCACGCTCCTCCATGTCAGCACCGACTATGTGTTCCAGGGCGACAGGAACATTCCCTGCCGCGAAGACTGGGAGACAAATCCTCTCGGTGTCTATGGAAAGACCAAGCTGGCTGGTGAGCAGAGCATCGCCGCCACGGGCTGCAACCACATCATCATCCGCACGGCGTGGCTCTATTCCCGGTGGGGCAAGAACTTCGTGAAGACGATGCAGAGCCTCACAGCCTCCCACGACACCCTGAAGGTGGTGTTCGACCAGGTGGGCACACCCACCTACGCCGGCGACCTGGCTGCCGTCATCTCCCATATCATCGAGAGCGGACAGCTCGACAAGACGGGCATCTACCATTTCTCCAACGAGGGCGTCTGCTCCTGGTTCGACTTCGCCAAGCTCATCTGCGAACTGAGCGGCAACACCTGCGACATCCGGCCCTGCTACAGCGAGGAATTCCCCAGTCCCGTGAAGCGTCCCCACTTCTCCGTGCTCGACAAGAGCAAGCTGAAGCAGACTTTCGGCTGCAAGGTACCCTACTGGACCGACAGCCTGAAGAAATGCATTAAAGAGATAAGTTTATAGTTAAAAGTTTATAGTTTATAGTTAATAGCAAAACTGCTTGAAGCATGGTTGCCCTATAAACTCTTAACTATAAACTGTTAACTATTAACTATTAATTATTAATTATTAATTATTAATTAAAATGACCATCATCATCACCGGCGGTGCCGGATTCATCGGCTCACACGTCGTAAGACTTTTCGTAAACAAATACCCCGAGTACCATATCATCAACCTCGACAAGTTGACCTACGCCGGCAACCTGGCGAACCTCAAGGACATCGAGGACAAGCCCAACTATACCTTCGTGAAGGGCGACATCTGCGACTTCGACCTCATGCTCAAGCTCATGCAGGAATACAAGGTGGACGGCATTATCCATCTCGCTGCCGAGAGTCATGTGGACCGCAGCATCAAGGACCCCTTCACCTTCGCCCAGACCAACGTGATGGGCACCCTGTCCCTGCTCCAGGCGGCAAAGGTATACTGGGAGAGTCTGCCCGAGGGATACGAGGGCAAGCGGTTCTACCATATCTCTACCGACGAGGTGTACGGTGCCCTGCAGATGACCCACCCCGAGGGCGTTGCCGCTCCTTTCACCACCAAGGCGTCGAGCGGCAAGAACCACGAGGCATACGGCGAGGAGTTCTTCGTGGAGACCACCAAGTACAACCCCCACTCGCCCTATTCGGCTTCCAAGGCAAGCTCCGACCACTTCGTGCGTGCCTTCCACGACACCTACGGAATGCCCACCATCGTGACCAACTGCTCCAACAACTACGGTCCCTACCAGTTCCCGGAAAAATTGATACCCCTCTTCATCAACAACATCCGCCACCGAAAACCCCTGCCCGTGTATGGCAAGGGAGAGAACGTAAGAGACTGGCTCTATGTCGTTGACCACGCCCGTGCCATCGACATGATCTTCCACAAAGGCAAGGTTGCCGAGACCTATAACATCGGCGGCTTCAACGAGTGGAAGAACATCGACATCATCAAGGTGGTGATCAAGACCGTCGACCGCCTCCTGGGGCGCAAGGAGGGCGAGGACCTCGACCTCATCACCTACGTCACCGACCGCAAGGGCCACGACATGCGCTACGCCATCGACTCCCGCAAGCTCCAGCAGGAACTCGGATGGGAACCCAGCCTCCAGTTTGAGGAGGGCATCGAGGAGACCGTGAAGTGGTATCTCGACAACCAGGAATGGATGGACAACGTCACCTCCGGCGACTACCAGAAGTATTATGACAATATGTACGGAGCGTAATATTGAAATCTTTGCAGCATGGCAAGAAAATTATATCCTATAGGAATACAGACGTTTGAACGTATCCGCGAG
>CAVCCB010000164.1:0-4454 GCA_963600595.1 Subdoligranulum sp. APC924/74
AGATGCCGAGCCACGAACTGGCACCCTTCAGGGGCAACTGACTCTCGCGGTCGAGGACATTGCCTATCTGCTGCCAGTGTACCATATCCTTGCTCTGGAAGACGGGCACGCCGGGGAAATACTGGAAGGAGGAGTTGACGAGATAGAAGGTATCGCCCACCCTACAGACGGAGGGGTCGGGGTGATAGCCCGGGATGATGGGATTGCGGTATTCTTGCGCCGAAACTGACACTGTGCCCAACAGCAGCAATGCCATCATGAACAATAGATTTAGTTTTTTCATCAGGATTATATCTTTGATTTGGCAGCAAAGATATAACTTTTTATCGGAAACAGCAAGAAATATCCAACAATCTTTCAGATATTTTGTCTATTTGGACACAATTTGCAAGAAATTCACAACACTGGATTGGGATTCTCCTGGGTGAGCTGCAGCTCTACAACCTGCCCTGTCTCCAGGGATTTCCTCACGTTGATGAGCCGCTGGTTGCTGCTGCCACGGAAGAAAAGGTCCTCGTCGCGCAACGACTGGACGAAGGGACCGTCGACGAGTACGTCGATGAGTTGCAGGAGTTCCAGTTGCTTGGGGTTCTTCAACAGGTTCTCAAACTTGTAACCCGTGAAGCACCAGATGGTCTTGTCGCTCCGCTCACGGATGGCACGGGCGAGTTCGGCGAAGCCTTCAGCCTGGAACATCGGGTCGCCGCCGGAGAAGGTGACGTTGGCAAAGGGATCGCTCATGATCTCCTCCATCAGTTCCTCCGTGGAGGTCATGGTGCCGTGGCGGATATCCCACGACTGGGGGTTGTGGCAACCGGGACAGGCGTTGGGACAACCGGCACAATAGATAGAGGTCCGGAATCCCGGACCGTCTACCATCGTGTCATGTACAATACTTAATATGCTGATCATAAGTGCTTATGCGTTGACATCGCCGTCGATATGGGTCACACGATCGTGAAGTTCGGCGAGCTTGCCACTGTTCCAGCGGTCGGTGGTACCCACGAGGTAACCGGTGATGCGCTGCAACTTGTCGATGTGATGGCTGCCACACTTGGGACAAACGTCGAGGTCGGCTTTGGCGTTCTCGTAACCGCAGTCAAGGCAGCGGTTGCGGTTGTGGTTGACGGAACCATAGCCCATGTTGAACTTGTCCATCATGTCCACCACGCTGGAGATGACAGAGGGGTTGTGGGTGGCGTCGCCGTCAATCTCCACATAGAAGATATGTCCGCCACGGGTCAGGTCATGGTAAGGAGCCTCGATCTGCGCCTTCTTCAACGCCGTACACTTGTAATATACGGGCACATGGTTGGAGTTGGTGTAGTAGTCACGGTCGGTGACACCCTTGATGACACCGAACTCCTTGCGGTCCTTCTTGGTAAACTTGCCGCTCAGTCCCTCGGCAGGTGTGGCGAGGATGGAGTAGTTGTGGTGATACTGCTCACTGTAGCCGTTGGCACGGTCGCGCATATAGGTGATGATCTTCAAGCCCAACTCCTGCGCCTCCTGGCTCTCGCCATGGTGATGGCCGGTGAGGGCTACAAGACACTCGGCAAGACCGATGAAGCCGATGCCGAGAGTGCCGTGGTTGATGACGCTCTCGATGGTCTCCTCGGGCTTCAACTTGTTGGCGCCCACCCAGAGATACTGCATGAGCAGGGGGAACTGCTTCGCCATGGCGGTCTTCTGGAACTGGAAACGCTCGTCGAGCTGCTTGGCGGTGATGTCGAGGATGTTGTCGAGCTTGGAGAAGAAGATGTCGATGCGCTCCTTCTTGTTCTCTATCTTCATGCACTCGATGGCGAGCTTCACGATGTTGATAGTGGTGAAGCTCAGGTTACCGCGAGCCACACTGGTCTTCTCGCCCCAGCGGTCTTCGAAGACACGGGTGCGACAGCCCATGGTGGCAATCTCCCACTTGTAACGCTCGGGATCGTTGGCGTCCCACTTCTCGTTCTGGTTGAAGGTGGCGTCGAGGTTGAGGAAGTTGGGGAAGAAACGACGGGCGGTCACCTTGCATGCCAACTGGTAGAGGTCGTAGTTGCGGTCCTCGGGCAGGTAGTTCACGCCGCGCTTCTTCTTCCAGATCTGGATGGGGAAGATGGCGGTCTCGCCGTTGCCCACGCCCTCGTAGGTGCTCAGAAGGATCTCACGCATGATGCAACGACCCTCGGCACTGGTGTCGGTACCGTAGTTGATGCTGGAGAACACCACCTGGTTGCCGCCGCGGGAGTGGATGGTGTTCATGTTGTGGATGAAAGCCTCCATCGCCTGGTGCACGCGGTTCACGGTCTTGTTGATGGCGTGCTGCTCAAGGCGTGCCTCGCCCTCCAGTCCGTCAAGGGGTTTCTCTATATAGTCGTCGATCTCGATGTCGTAGAGGCGGCTGAGGTCCTTGCCGGCGAGTTTCTCCAGGTTCTTCACCTCCTCCTGGTAAGACATACGCACGAAGGGGGCGAGGTAGAAGTCGAAGGCGGGGATGGCCTGACCGCCGTGCATCTCGTTCTGACAGGTCTCCAGGGAGATGCAGGCGAGGACGGCAGCGGTCTCGATGCGCTTGGCGGGACGGCTGGAACCGTGACCGGCAGTGAAACCGTTCTTCAGGATGACATCGAGAGGATGCTGCACGCAGGTGAGGCTCTTGGTGGGATAGTAGTCTTTGTCGTGGATGTGGATGTAGTTGTGGAGCACGGCGTCGCGCACCTCCTGGCTCAGAAGGTAGTCGTCAACGAACGGCTTGGTGGTCTCGGAAGCAAACTTCATCATCATGCCGGCGGGAGTATCGGCATTCATGTTGGCGTTCTCGCGGGTGATGTCGTTGTTCTTGGCATTGACGATGCTCATGAACACGTCGCGGGTCTTCGCCTTGCGGGCAATACTGCGCTGGTTGCGGTAGGCGATATAACGCTGCGCCACGTCCTTGCGGGCACTTTTCATCAACTCCATCTCTATGGCGTCCTGAATGTCTTCCACGTTCATCTGACTCTTGCCACGATACGCAATATGATCGGCTATCTGCTCAATCAGGGAAGTGTCTTCTCCCTTGTCTGTATGCAACATGGCCTTGCGGATGGCGGCCATGATTTTCTGCTCGTTGAAGCCTACGATGCGGCCGTCGCGCTTTACTACAGTCTGTATCATTTCTTCCTTTAGTTTTATGTTTGATATTTAAATTACTTATTCCTAAACGGTTATGCCAGAAGGTGGTCTGAGAGGTCTCGTTTCTGACATTGCAAAGGTACAAAAGATATTTGAAAGTTATTCCTTTTGGAAAACTTTTCTGTAGTTAAAAAATATTAAGCCTCTGATTACCAGATAATTAAAAATCGTTTTGGAAAACTTTTACATTTCTTTGTTTTCCAAAACGATTAACTCTATATAAATCAAGCGTTTGTGGCGAACGGACTATTTCTTTGCCTTTTCCTGCTGTCTTCTGTAGTCGAGGGCGGCACCGATCGCCGTACAGAACTCGGAGTATTTGGGGATGCGGAAGCGCACGCCATAGAGCTTCTCCATGGCGGGGAACACCTCGCGGCACTGAGGCAAGAGGGTAAGGTTGCCAATCAGCACGAAGTCCTTGATGCCCGACTCCAGGGAGGAGAGGATGGTGGCGGAACCGATGCACTGCAGCACCATCCAGATGAGTCCCTTGGCGATGTCCTCGCGGGCGGCATTCGCCTTGGCGTTGCTGAAAAGGGAGGCTACGGCGTTCATCGGGAGTCCGGGCAGCGGTTTGGCGCTGATGTCGCCGATGAGCAGGTTGATTCTCGACACGTCACCTTCCTCCGCCAGGTTGGCAATCTGCTTCACGTCGTCGGTCTTGAGCATGATGCGGCTCAGTCCGGCGAGCGTGCCGCCGCCGATACCGATACCGCCGATATGGCGGATCTCGTCCTCGGTGCATTTCACGAGGGAGGTACCCGTTCCCATACTGACCACAATCATGCGGTCGAGCTTGCTCTCATAACGGGCACCCAGTCCGTCGGCGACGAATTCTTCGCTCTTCGACGTGGGGAGTCCGTAGATGGGCTCGTCGATATAGGCGGAGCCGACACCCGTGAGCATCACGTGTTCCACCTCGTCAAGACTGATCTTGTTGTCGTGAAGATATTTGCCGAAGGCTCCATATAAAGAGGTGATAGGGTCTGTGGCTTTGATGCGGATGGGGCGTACAACATACCCGTTCGCGTCAATTCCTACAATCTTGGTCGTAGAGATTCCTACGTCGATACCGATTACTATATTTTTCATCTCCTGGAAAAATTTTCTTTTCTGGCTTTGACGGGTGCAAAGGTAATACAAAAAGAAGACTCCGCCAAATTATCTCCAAGAAATTTGGCGGAGCCTCCCCCTTTTTTGTTATATTAAGTAACGGTTGAAAAATAACTTGGTACGATTTTAACGCCTCCTTATAGTTTGTGACCTGCACACTGTCCAGCGCGCCCTGAAGG
>CAVCCB010000165.1:0-4343 GCA_963600595.1 Subdoligranulum sp. APC924/74
CTCAGGTGATGGGCATCCTGAACGTAACGCCCGACAGTTTCTACTCTGGCAGTAGAAAACAGACAGAAAAGGAGATAGCCGACAGGGCTAACCAAATCATAGCGGATGGTGGAAGCATCATTGATATCGGTGCTTTCTCCACCCGTCCCGGTGCCGATGAGGTATCGGAGGAAGAGGAAGGAAGACGATTGAAGTTCGCCCTCGACATCGTGCGCCGTGAACAGCCCGGTGCTGCTGTTTCCGTGGACACTTATCGCCCAAGCCTGGCACGCAAGTGCATCGAGGAATGGGGAGCCGACATCATCAACGATGTGTCGGAAGGCGGCATTACCGGCATTGCCAATGTACCCCTGGAACAGCGACAGGAGGAATATCCCGAGATGTTCCGACTGGTGGGCGAACTGAAGGTGCCTTATATCCTGATGTCGGTGCAGCCCACCTTGAAGAATATGATGATTGGCTTCGCCAAGGAAGTGCAGCAACTGCGAGACCTCGGAGCCAAGGACATCATCCTCGACCCTGGCTTTGGCTTCGGTAAGAATCTGATACAGAACTATCAGATATACAGTGAGATGGAGAAACTCAACGTAATGGAGCTTCCCGTACTCGTAGGCATCTCGCGCAAGAGCATGATCTACAAGTTGCTGGGCGGTGACGCCACGACTTCCCTCAACGGAACCACCGTGCTCGACACCATCGCCCTGATGAAGGGTGCCAGCATCCTCAGGGTGCATGACGTAAAAGAGGCTGCCGAGGCGGTCAAAATAGTTGGGGCTATGGAAAGGTAAGAAAGTGTTGTCTTAATTCCTCCAACTCCTTTAACTTCTCTAACTTTAATAACTTCTTACAACAAAATGATAGAAATAGGAATCAAGGACATCATCGACATTTTCCTGGTGGCGGCAATGCTCTTCTACATCTACAGGTTAATGAAAGAGTCGCGCTCCTTGAACATCTTCGTGGGCATCATGCTCTTCGTGTTGATCTGGCTCTTCGTAAGCCAGGTGCTGGAGATGCGTCTCCTCGGCTCGATTCTCGACAAACTGGTGAGCGTGGGAGTCATCGCCCTCATCGTAATCTTTCAGGAAGACATCCGCCGCTTCCTCTACGAGATAGGCTCGCAGAAGAGTATGAGACGGCTCGTGAACTTCTTCCACTCCAACAAGGACAGCCAAAAGGCGGCCAACAAAGAGACCATCATGCCCATCGTGATGGCTTGCATGAGCATGGCGAAGAAATATGTCGGAGCCCTGATTGTGATGGAGAGGGGAGTGCCGTTGAACGATATCATGGACACTGGCGAGGAGATCGATGCCAAGATCAACCAGCGGTTGATAGAGAATATCTTCTTCAAGAACTCGCCCTTGCACGACGGCGCCATGGTCATCTCCAACAAGCGCATCATGTCGGCGGGCTGCATCCTCCCCGTGAGCCACAACCTCGACATTCCCAAGGAACTGGGCCTCCGCCACCGTGCAGCGTTGGGAATCTCGCAAAGCAGCGACGCCATCGCCATCATCGTCTCGGAGGAGACAGGACGCATCAGTGTCGCCATGAAAGGAGAGTTCAAACTGCGTTTGTCTGCCGAAGAACTCGAAAGTATCTTGACGCAGGAAATGGTTTGAGTGGAGAAAAACGGGATTTAGCTTTTTTTACACTATGGAATAAGACGTATTTGAAATAAAATGTGTATTTTTGCAAAGTGGATATTGCAATCGCTTGTACGAAGAAAAATAAACATATTAATAACACAATACAAAATGGATTTATTACAGCAAATCGTAGCTCGCGCAAAAGCTGACAAGCAGCGCATTGTGCTCCCTGAAGCTGAGGAGGAGCGCACTCTCAAAGCAGCCGATAAAGTATTGGCTGATGATCTCGCAGACATCATTCTTATCGGTAACCCTGCCAACATTAAGAGCCTCGCAGCAGAGTGGGGACTTAACAACATCGACAAGGCTACTATTGTAGATCCAGAGAACAATCCTAAGACTGAAGAGTACGCTGAGAAACTGGCTGAACTTCGCAAGAAGAAGGGAATGACCGTGGAGCAGGCTCGTGAACTCGTAACCAAGAACAACCTCTACCTGGGTTGCATGATCATCAAGACTGACGGTGCTGACGGTCAGATTTCCGGTGCATTGAGCACTACCGGCGACACGCTCCGTCCTGCTCTCCAGATCATCAAGTGCGCTCCTGGCGTAAGTTGCGTCAGCGGTGCCATGTTGCTGATTTCTGACCAGAAGCAGTATGGCAAGGAGGGTGTAGTAGTGATGGGTGACGTTGCTGTAACGCCTAACCCCACAGCCGACCAGCTCGCCCAGATTGCCTATACTACGGCTCATACAGCCAAGGCCGTGGCTGGCATTGAGGAACCTTCCATCGCCATGCTTAGCTTCTCTACCAAGGGCAGTGCCAAGGATGCCATCGACAAGGCTACCGGCAAGAGCGTCTATATCATCGACAAGGTGACCGATGCTGTGAAGATTGCCCACGAGAAATATCCCGAACTCCACCTCGACGGCGAGCTGCAGGCTGACGCAGCCCTCGTTCCTTCTGTAGCTGCCAAGAAGGCTCCTGGTTCTGACGTAGCCGGCAAGGCAAACGTACTCGTGGTTCCTAACCTTGAGGTGGGCAACATCGGCTACAAGCTCGTTCAGCGCTTGGGCGGCGCCATCGCCATCGGTCCTATTCTCCAGGGTATCGCTCGCCCAGTAAACGACCTCTCCCGTGGTTGCTCCGTAGATGACATCTACTACATGGTAGCCATCACGGCTTGCCAGGCTCAGGATGCCAAGAAGGCGTAATGATATATTAATAGTTAATAGTTAACAGCTTATAGTTTATAGGGCTTGGCTGCTATATGATGGGTGGCTATGCTATAAACTATAAACTATAAATTATAAATTGAAAATAAAATGAAGGTTTTAGTATTGAACTGTGGTAGTTCGTCTATCAAGTACAAGTTATACAACATGGACGATGAGTCTGTATTGGCTCAGGGTGGTGTAGAGCGTATCGGTCTCGACAACGCATTCATCAAGGTGAAGTTGCCCAACGGCGAGAAGAAGCAGATCATGCACGACATGCCCGACCACAAGGAGGGTGTGAACTTCGTGTTCAAGTGCTTGCTCGACCCGGAGATTGGTGCCATCAAGGACTTGAAGGAAATCGACGCCGTAGGTCACCGTGTCGTTCAGGGTGGTGACAAGTACAAGGAGAGTGTCATCGTTGACAAGAGCGTGGAGGATGGTATCGAGGAACTTTGCGACCTCGCACCTGTTCACAACGCCGGTCACCTGAAAGGTCTCCGTGCCGTTGACGCTTTGATGCCAGGCACTCCTCAGGTTTGCGTGTTCGACAACGCTTTCCACAGCACCATGCCCGACTATGCTTACCTCTATGCCATTCCTTACGAGTTGTATGAGAAGTATCACGTGCGCCGCTATGGTTTCCACGGAACATCCCACCGCTATGTTTCCAAGCGGGTTTGCGAGATTCTCGGTCTCGACTTACAGAACTCCAAGATCATCACTTGCCACATCGGCAATGGTGCCAGTGTGGCTGCCGTTCTGAACGGCAAGGTGCTTGACACTTCCATGGGTTTGACTCCATTGGCTGGTTTGATGATGGGTTCCCGGTGCGGCGACATCGATGCTTCTGCCGTTACTTACCTGATGGACAAGTTGGGCAAGAAGCCACAGGAGATGGCTGACTTCCTGAACAAGGAGAGCGGTGTGCTGGGTATTACCGGTATTTCCTCCGATATGCGTGATGTGGAGAACGCTGCCAACGAGGGCAACGAGAAGGCTATTCTGGCGCTCAATATGTATGCTTATCGCATCAAGAAATATATCGGTGAGTACGCTGCTGCCATGGGCGGCGTGGATGCTATCGTCTTCACTGCCGGTGTGGGCGAGAACCAGACTGGTCTTCGTGCCGACGCTTGTGCAGGCTTGGAGTTCCTCGGCATCAAGATTAACAAGGAGGTTAACAGCAAGATCCGTGGCGAGGAAGCCATCATCTCTACTGACGACAGCACAGTGAAGGTTGTCGTGGTTCCAACCGACGAGGAGATTGTCATCGCCCGCGATACGAAGGAACTCGTATCAAAGAAATAAACATTTTATATGTCATAGTATAATTAAGGAGTTGAGGGCTTTTTCCTCGACTCCTTTTTTAAAATTTATCCTATTTCTTCGCAAACCACCATATCTACACTTCTGAATATCACGACAAGCTTGTGCAGGCGGGTGTTCTTAACGTCCGTCTTCACTACTTCTGTGTTTGCATAGCGGTTCACCTGCGCAATGGCATCTTCCTTGAGCTTTGCCACCTGTTCG
>CAVCCB010000166.1:0-4294 GCA_963600595.1 Subdoligranulum sp. APC924/74
CAGCCATGAATTAGGGTGCAAAATCCTTCCGAAACGCTTGCGGCAACCATACGCTATTATTAAGATTGCCTAAATTCGGGTGCAAAGGTACGATTAATTTTCGAAAAAAGCAAAGAAAAGCATTCCCTTTTAGATGAAATGCTTATCATTGGTGTATTTTTGGTTTCTGTCGTGACCTTGCGGCTATGGGCCTCGCACGATGTCCATTATTCTGCCAGCAACGCCTCCGCCACCTTGATGTCGAAGGGAGTGGTGATCTTGATGTTCTCGCGGTTTCCCTCCACCATCGCCACTTGGCAGCCGAGGCTCTCCACCACGGAGGCATCGTCGGTGAACTGCTCCTTGTAGCCTTGGTTGAAGGCTTGCTTGGCAAGACCGATGTCGAAGGTCTGCGGGGTCTGCACGATGCGGTAGTCGTCGCGGAGTACGTTCTTGCCACCGCCTCTCCGGTCGATGTAGCGCAGGGTGTCGGTCACGGCATATACCGGGATGGCTGCGTATTCCTCGCGGGCGGTCTCGTAACATTCCTCGATGACTTCTTTTGATACGAACGGGCGCACGCCGTCGTGGATGCCCACCACGCCGTCCTCGCCATCGGGTATCAATGCCAGTCCGTTTTTCGAAGACTGGAAGCGGGTGTCGCCTCCGTCGGCAATCTGGTGCTGGATGTCGAAATGATGTTCCTCGCAGAGTTGGTGCCAGTATTCCTGTTGCGACTTGGGCAGGACGAGGATGATGTTCAGACGCTCGTCGTATTCGTGGAAACGCTCGATGGTGCGCATCAGGATGGGCTTGCCGACGATGGGGAGAAACTGCTTGGGAATGTCGCTTCCCATGCGGAGACCTTTGCCTCCGGCTACTATGATAACATAATCCATAATTTAAGTGAAGAGTTAAGAGTTAAGAGTGAAGAGTGAAAAAAACAATGCTTCACTCTTCACTTTGGGGTTGTTATTTCCCAAGTAAATGGGTGTATTGCATACCTTTCTGCAACTTTGCAACGGGCTCGTCGCCAACGAAATAGCTCAATATCCTGTAAGCGTAGGGGAGGGTGGCGGCAGGACCTTCGCCCGTAATCACGTTGCCGTCCTCCTGGAACAGTTCGCCTGTGTATTGGGTGCTGTCGCCGAAGTAACGTTCGAAACCTGGCGAACAAGTGGCTTTCTTGCCGTCGAGAATGCCTGTGCTTGCCAATACCATGGGGGCAGCACAGATGGCGCCAACCCTCTTGCCAGCCTTGTTCTGCGCGATCAGTGCCTGGCGCACACCCTCGTGCTCGTTGAGGTTGGTGCTGCCTGGCAGTCCGCCGGGAAGGAGCAGCATATCGGCGTCGGAGAAGTCCTTCACGTCCTCAAACTTCAGGTCGGCTTTCACGGTGATGCCGTGCGAAGTCTCCACAAACTCACTGCCCGTGATGCTCACGGTCTTGATGTCCACTCCTCCTCTGCGGAGGATGTCCACAGGTGCCAGTCCCTCGATTTCCTCGAAGCCATTGGCGAGAAATTCATATACTTTAGCCATAATTTTATGATGTTTATATCGTTTTATCCAATTATTTCCATTACCTTTGCAAAATTAATAATAATAATTGAAACTACAAAGCAAATGATACGTCAACATTTGAAATTTGCGATATTTGGCAATGAGTACCAGCCCAAGAAGTCTGCCTCCATCCAGTGCATACTCTCTTATTTGGAAGCCCGCGAGGCGGAGGTGTATGTGGAAAAGGCTTTCTATGATTTCCTTACTCGCAGCCAGCTGTTGGATGTGAAGGTAGCGGGCGTGTTCGAGGGATATAATTTCGACGTGGATTATGTCATCTCGATGGGTGGCGACGGTACGTTCCTGAAGGCGGCGAGCCGTGTGGGTGCCAAGGGCACGCCCATCATCGGTGTCAACATGGGTCGTCTCGGCTTCCTTGCCGATGTATTGCCCAGCGAGATAGAGGCGGCTCTCGACAGTCTTTATGCCGGTGACTGCTTGATAGAGAATCATGCGGTGATTATGGTTGAGGCTACGGGCGGTGTCTTGGCCGGCAGTCCCTTTGCCCTCAACGACATTGCCGTACTGAAGCGTGACGATGCCTCGATGATTTCCATCCGTACTCATGTGAACGGTGAGTTCCTGGTCACTTACCAGGCAGACGGCCTTGTCGTTACCACTCCCACGGGTTCCACGGCTTATAATCTTTCCAATGGCGGTCCCATCATCATTCCGCAGAGCGGCAGCCTTTGTCTGACGCCTGTGGCTCCGCACAGTCTGAACATCCGTCCGATAGTTATCAACGACACTGCCGAGATTACGCTCGATGTGGAGAGCCGAAGCCATAATTACCTGGTGGCAATCGACGGCAGGAGCGAGCGCATGACCGAGGGCACTAAGCTCACCATCCGCAAGGCTCCCCATACCATCCGCATCGTGAAGCACCGCAACCAGCGTTATTTCTCCACCCTGAGGGAAAAGCTGATGTGGGGTGCCGACCAGAGGGAACGGTGATTCTGCGGTTGCTATGTAATGATTAAAAAATAACTTGGTACATTCATGTCTTAGCCCTTACATATCCTGCATCGACAAGCCTTTCAGCTGCACCTCCTTATACTTTCCGAAATTGTTACGAATCGTATCATATTTCTCCTGCAAGAGTTTAGGATTGTAGCGGTCGGCATTGCGCTTCACTTCCGCCACCAAGGCCGTCTTGTCAATGTCGTTGAGGGCGATAAGGTCTATCTCGTTCATCCCTTTCCTGTCCCAATAGTTACCGACCATCGTTACTCGCTCCTCCTCACTCATCTTCTGCCGGAAATATTGTTCCAACACAAGGCCTGTATAGTCATTGTAATCCCGCTCCACGATTTCCAAGAGCAAGTCGTTGCGTTGCCTTTCTATCAAGGCTTGATTAGGCAAGATAAAGCGAAACCAAAAGCGCAGGAAACAATCCTCCACGCACCATCTCAGGTTTCTGCTGCCTGGTTTACTGAACATCGGAGCCAACTTGCTCACATAGTTGTAATCTTCCTCCAACCGTTTCAGATAGGTACCCGTGTTTTTGCCGATGATATTATCTATCTGACTCTGAACCGTCATTCCGCCTGCCACCAGTTGCAAGATGCTGAGATAGTTGGCATAATCCTTGCCAAACTCCGACAACACCAATTCCCTACCCTCGCTGAGGAATGGGCTCTCCAAGCCAGTTACCCATTTGAGCATACTCTCCTTATCGGTCGCTCCAGCATCCATCAACAGGGCGATGTACTTTGCCACCCCGCCAGTCAACATATACAGACAAAGTAAATCTTCGGAAGTATAGCTAGGATTATGGTCATGCAATATTTCCTTGATGACGCTGATTCTAAATGGTTTGAGCCTTATCTCGCAATCCTTCCTACCATACAAAGGCTCGTCATCGTTGTCGAAGATTTTATGCATCATACTATAGATACTACCACAAGCCACGAGGTTGACTGTTGTCGATTCGTGGTATCTGTCCCAGATGTCCTGAATATGGCTCGGGATGGCAGGGTTCACCTTCAAGAAGTTTTGGAACTCATCGAAGACGATGGTAAAGTGATGCTCCTTTCCATACTCCATGAGTTGCTCGAAGAACTGCGCAAAGCTCTCCAGGTGTCCATAGATATGAAGTCCGAGAACTTCGTCGGCAGTCTTTTGGAATTTCTCCACCAACACTCGCTCATTGTCTTTCGACACATACAGATACAACATCTTCTGCTCTTGCTCTGTCTTGAGCAAGAGGGCTGTTTTGCCAATGCGCCTTCTACCTATCATCACGGTGAAGAGGGAATGATTCGATGACCTTTCCCAGTTCTTGCGCAGTATCTCTATCTCCTTTTTTCTATCATAAAACCTCATAATGTAACAGCCGTTAAATTAATGCGCATTAAATAAACGGTGCAAAATTACGATTTTTCCATGAAACCTACAAGATAAAATGCAAAAAGTATACTGCGCTAACGGTATTTTTTGATGTTTTTCTATTGTTTTTGATTTCTGCGAGGCGACGTTCTGTTTTCTGCCTGGCAGGGGCAAATTTCTGCCCTAGGCGGGGCAGTATTTTGCCCCTACCAGGCAGTATTTGATACAAGGCGACGGAGGGGTAGCGTAGAAGTATGGTTTTGCTTTCCTACTTCACACTACGCCAAACGTATGCTAAGTATTTGTAAATAAGCTCGTTTATTGCGGTGTAGCATGTGGTACTAATATAACGGCCGTTAAAGCTATTCGATGTTCCACATTTTGTTCAGCATATCTATTGCCGATGGGGAGCGGAACACCTTTT
>CAVCCB010000167.1:0-4283 GCA_963600595.1 Subdoligranulum sp. APC924/74
GTTTCTACATGACACTGCAAGTTAAGGGTTCCACCGAAGGAACAAGTACAAGAACAGAGCAGAAGAATCCAGAGAAGGGTACTACTGCGGAAAGCGATATCAATAGCGGTACCATTTATCTCTATGAAGAGAACGGTACTACACCTGTCTTCACAAAGACTATTACCGCAAGCGATTGGTCTACAGCACCAAAGCAGGACAAAACAACTGATACTAATTCAGAAGGTGTAACAAACCTGATTAAGGTCAGTGTAAACAAAGTAAAGACTGGTACAAAGTACAATGTTTACTTCCTTGCCAACAACACAACCGTAGCTAATCCTCTTAGCACAACAGAGACATTTACATCAACAACAGGTGGTGCTACTGAGTGCGCCAAAAACAACGCATTCGTGATGTTCAACCAGAACGACAAGAGCAAGCAGGCTACTCACAGCACTGTAACCTTTACAGAGGCAGCCAAGAGCGAGTCTACTCCAGCAACGGCAGGAACCATATACTTGGATCGCGTTGTAGCAAGAATTGATGCCCCCACGGTCAGCGCAACTAAGATTGAATCCTTAAAAGATAAAGGTACAACAACAGAGAACATCAGCGACTATAATATTGGTATCGAATATCAGTCATACGCAGTTTCCAACCTCAACAACAACTCGTATGTAATGCAGAACTGGACGGAGTATAATACGATTCTGAACACACTCTATGTAGCAGATACTGACTCAAAGGCAGCTTACTACAAGAACTACGCATACTATGGTAATCAGTATGAAGCAAAGAACATTACCGGTTGGACAAAGACTGGTTCTACTTACGCCTTCGAGAACAGCACCAACGAGGTTAACAAGGCCACAGCCCTATACTTCTGTATCAAGGCTAACTTGACGACATCCGAGTCCAAGGACTTCTCCGATGGCACATTTTATCGCTATGATCATCGTCTGTACACTTCTATTGCTGCAATCATTGCCGATACAAAGGTAGACAATCCATTCGGAAAAAAGACTGCTGACGAGGTTGTTAAAATGATTAAGGGCGAAGACGGTGCTCTCATCACCGATGAGGCAAAGCTCGCAAAGTTCCGTGAGGACTACCACATCGAGGTTTACCGTGCAGGTTTGATGTACTACAGATGGGCTATCGAGGACAACTACTACACTCGTACCAACTACTATTCAGTACTCCGTAACAGCATCTACAAGTTGGACGCTGAATCCATCTACGACATCGGCAAGGACGTTCCTAACGGTCCTGACCCAGAGGACAACCGCGCCAACTACTATATGAAGGTTACGGTTTCTATCAATCCTTGGGTTCTGAATACAACCAAGATCCAGCTGAAGTAATCCCATATCCTACTCAGATTCTCCCGGAGGTCGACTCTCTCCTCCTCCGGGAGATTACCCCTCAAAAACCGCAATGCGAGAGAACAGATGCACCTTCAAGAAGCAAGGACAACTCAAAACAACATTCAATAAACGTAAAGATATAAAAATATGGCAAACTTCTCAAGCAACATACGATGCCAGCAGGCACTCCACACAGCCAGCCGCTGGGGCAGATGGATACTCCCCTCTGTCATGGCACTCGCCACCCTGTCGTCCTGCATCAAGGAAGACATGGACGACTGTCCGGAGCCAACGACCAGCAAGGTGTCTCTCTCGTTCGACTATACCTATAACGTGAAAGACGCCGACGCCTTCTCTGCCGAGGTGAAGAACATCAACGTCTACGCCTTCGACGAGAACGGAAAGTTCTACGACTCCTACATCGAAAGCTCCGACAAGTTCGAGACCGGACACACCATGGACATCAGCGGTCTGAAAGACGGCAAGTATACCTTCGTGTGCCTCGCACGCAACAAGCAGATCGGCACCAAGGCTACCGACACCGACGAGCAGGAGTTCTCCTTCTCCTCCCTCACACCGGGCGTCTCCACCATCGACGACCTCACCGAGAAGATGGGAGGCGAGACCGTGGGCGACACCACCAAGAACAACAAGGAGTTCGCAGCCCTCTATACCGCACAGACCAGCGTAGACTTCAAGAACCTCGACTCCGAGGGCAAGACCGGCAACGTGGTGGCTTCCACCCTCAGCCTCATGAAGTGTACCAAGACCTACCGCATCGTGCTGCTGCCCTATGAGAACAACCAGACCGACTTCAAGCCCGAGAACTTCGACGTGCGCATCGAAGGCTCCGCAGCCTGGCTCGACCACAAGGGCGACAAGGTGCAGAACGAGCTGATCACCTACCTGCCCTACAACGAGGAACGACGCAGCAACTACGGTGACGAGGAAACCCTCGTGGACGGACAGCCCGTGGACCAGGCACTGGTCTATGACCTCTCCTCCTCCCGTATGTTTGAGCGCACCAACGACCAGGTGGCAACCACCAAGGCTGCCGACGGCACCACCACCTACAGCGACAAGCGCATCATCATCACCGACAAGCGCGACCCCAACAACCCCAAGGAAGTGTTCAACCACTCCCTCCCCTGGTTCCTCGCCCTCTGCGGCGAGCACGTCAACAAGGACTGGGGCGACCAGGAGTACCTCGACCGCGAGGACCACTACGTCCTGATGTTCTACGTGCCCGACTCCCGCGACTACAACTTCGCCGCCAAGATGAAGGTGAACGGATGGGTGCTGAACCTCAAGAACACCGACCTGCACTAACGCAGATACTACATTAAGTAGCAATTCATCCTAAAACAGCAAGAGTTATGAACATTCATCAACATCATATAACCGCTCAGCGCAGTCGGCGGAAGACATGGATTCCCGTCCTCCTCGTCCTCCTGAAGTGCATGACGACGACACTCCTGTTCGCCTCATGCACGAAAGACGACGCAGGCTCCGCCCTCGACGCCACCGACACCTACCTGAGCCTCAACGTTCAGACCACGACTCCCTACATGAGCCGCGCCGTCTCCGACACCACCGTTGCCAACCCCGACCAAGAGGGAAAGATTTACAGCATTCGTGTTTGGGCGTTCAACAGCTCTGACACGGATGACGATGCGCTGCCTCTGAGTTATAAGGAGGAGAATCTCGGAGCCACAGGAGCGACAGCCAAGACCATCAGCATGAAGATTCCCCGTACATCGGGAGGTAATGAACTGAAGAACCTCGACCTTTATATTCTCGGAAATAGCGAGAGCATCACCGACCTGTTCAAGGACGAAAGTTCCATGAAGCTGATGACAAGGGCGAAATTGGCTGCACTGACCATCTCAAAGGATTTCGGAATCGCTTCTGCAGAAGGCACAGATACCACCGCAGCGCAATGCACGAAAGTACCCACAACTGGTCTCCCCGTCTCTCGTGTCATCACGGGCATTCAAGCCACACAATACGAGACTGAGGAAGAGGCTGCCAAGAACGCCGTTCAAATCCCCCTCATCCGCGCCGTCTCCAAGCTCCACTTCTTCTTCGCAAGAAAGAGCAACGCAGGAACGGACAACGTGAACATCACAAGGATTGTGATGGACCCAAATGTGCTGCCTACGGAATCCAAGGTATTCCCTACAAGCACGACATTAGCAAATAAAGACTCTCAAGGCCTGACTGGTGAATTCGGAAACGATACGCAGTACATTAGCTCTACCATGACCATGGGCAGCGTAGCAACAAATGAAATTGCAGCAATCGCAGACCCTACAACTCTCTTCCGTGAAGAAAATGAGAATGCCCAGGCATATATGACTCGTCTTCGCGCTGCAACGACAGAGAAGGACCTCAGCTATCTGCGTGAATCCAACAAAGCCCTCACAGGCAAGATATATTACAAACTCGATGCGTCAGCAGCGGAGAAGTCCATCGACTTCACAATCCCATCAGAGGAAGACATCGCAGCATACAGAAACCACGAGTTGGTGGTCTATGGATATTTCCTCGATGGTGGAAGCATAGATCTGACCCTCAAGTACTATGTGGCGGACTGGATCACCAAGAACACCACAAACATTACATTCAACTAAACGTTAGGAGAAACATGACAATGAAAAGAAATATATTACATAACACCCGCAACAGGTTCATCGGAGCTTTCGCCCTGATGGCTACTGTCATGCTCGTGCTCTGCGGTTGCTCGGAAGAGATTTTCATGCCGTGTTCCCAAGAGGGAGAGAAAACCACCATCTCCCTCTCCTACGCCGACGTGTCGCCCAAGCCCATCACGGTCAATACGCGTGCCACGGAGACTGAAGAGCGCCGCCTCGACAACCTGTACATCTACATCTTTGACGCCACAGGCCAACTGAGCGGTTACAAAGAGATAAC
>CAVCCB010000168.1:0-4258 GCA_963600595.1 Subdoligranulum sp. APC924/74
CTTTCTCTTCTTGGTGCTCTTGCCATTCTGGCTTTCTTTATTGTTTCTTGTCATTGTCTTATGTTTTATGCTTGATTTTGTGGCAAAAGTAGTATAATTATCTGAAACGTACAAACTTTTTAGGTACTTTCTTGTACCTTTCATTCCTTTTCTATATCTTTGCACCGTGGAAAATAATAACTAAAAGAACAGAACATAAATAACTAACAAAACAACTAAAGTATGAAGTACAAGAAACTCGCTCTTACCATAGCGGCAGGGGCAATGGCGACAACCATGCTTGCGCAGTCTGCTCCGCAGCTCAATGCCAACAACATCGATGAAGTGCTCAAGGCGATGACTCTTGAGGAGAAAGCCCAAATGCTCGTGGGCGGTGGCAACGACGGATTCGTGGGCAGCGGTGCCATGCTCGGCCACCAGAAGAAGTATGTGCCCGGTGCAGCTGGCACCACTGTGGCTATCCCCCGTCTTGGTATTCCTGTCACCGTGAGATGTGACGGTCCTGCGGGTGTCCATATCGACGCCCATCGTGACGGCGACAGCCGCACTTATTATGCCACGGGATTCCCCATCGGCACTTGCCTGGCTTCCACCTGGAACACCGACTTGGTGCGCAGGGTGGGAGAGTGCATCGGCAACGAAACCAAGGAGTATGGCTGCGACGCAGTGCTCGGTCCGGGAATGAACCTGCACCGCAATCCTCTTTGCGGCCGCAACTTCGAGTATTATTCCGAAGACCCTATTGTGACGGGCTTGATGGGCACCGCCTTTGTCTTGGGTGTGCAGAGCCAGGGAGTGGGCGTGAGTGCCAAGCACTTCGCAGTCAACTCACAGGAGAGTGACCGCACCCGTGTGGACGAACGACTCAGCCAGCGTGCCCTTCGTGAACTTTACCTGAAGGGCTTCGAGATGATGGTGAAGAAGAGCAATCCATGGACGCTGATGTCTGCCTACAACAAAATCAACGGCACCTATGCGCAGGGCAACAAGGGTCTCTTGACCGACATCCTGCGCAACGACTGGGGTTACAAGGGCATCGTGGAGACCGACTGGATCGGTATTCGCGAGGATTTGCCCGTAGAGCAGGAGGTGGCTGCCGGCAACGACTTGATGATGCCGGGTTATCCTGCACAGGTGAAGGCCATCGTGGAGGCAGTAAACAACGGTAAGCTCGACATTGCCGACGTGGACCGCAACGTGCGCCGCATATTGGAATACATCGTGAAGACTCCCCGCTTCCAAGGTTATAAGTACAGCAACAACCCCGACTTGAAGGCGCATGCCGCCATCACCCGCCAGAGCAGCACAGAGGGAATGGTGCTATTGAAGAACGATGCTACGTTGCCCATCAGGGACTTGAAGACGGTAGCCCTCTTCGGTGTAAACAGCTACGACTTTATGTCGGGAGGCCTCGGCAGCGGCTGCGTGAACGTGGCTTACTCCGTGGACATGGTGACGGGTCTGAAGAACATCGGCGTGTCGACCACTCCCCAGCTCACGGAAATCTATCAGAACTATGTGAAGTATGCCAAGGCAAAGTTGAAGGCCGACAAGAACCCGATGATGTGGTTCCTCGACCAAGGTCAGCCCAAGTTGGACGAGATTGAGATTACCGAGCGTTGCGTGGCTCATGAGGAACCTCTTGCCGACGCAGCCATCATCACCATCGGCCGTCAGGCAGGTGAGGGAATGGATCGTCAGATCAACGGTGAGTTCAACCTCAGCAAGGACGAGCAAGACATGATTTTCCGTGTGTCCGATGCCTTCCACGCCAAGGGCAAGAAGGTGATAGTCATCATCAACTCCGGTTCCGTGATGGAGACCGCCAGTTGGAGAGACCGTGTGGATGCCATCCTTGTGGCTTGGCAGCCAGGCATCGAGGGCGGCAATTCCGTTGCCGACATCTTGACGGGTAAGGTAAATCCATCGGGCAAGTTGACCATGACTTGGCCTATCGCTGCCACCGACCATCCTTCTACCGCCAACTTCGCCAAGGAGTACGACATGTACACCTATAAGAATATGGAAGGTTGGGGTAAGGGTGTCATCCCCGGCGTTGACTTCAGCAACCATGAGGAGGATATCTACGTAGGTTATCGCTACTTCGATACCTTCAAGAAGAACGTGGCTTATCCTTTCGGTTACGGTTTGAGCTACACCACCTTCGAGTTTGGCAAGCCATCTGTCAAGGCGAATGGTAACAACATCGAGGTAAGCGTGACGGTAAAGAATACGGGCAAGGTTTCCGGCAAGCAGGTGGCTGAGGTGTATGTCACCGCTCCCAAGGGTGCATACGAAAAGCCAGCCAAGGAACTGAAGACCTTCGGCAAGACCAAGGAGTTGCAGCCGGGCGAGAGCCAAACCTTGAAGATGACTCTGGAGAAGCGCGACCTCGCCAGCTTCGACGAGGCCAACAGCCAGTGGAAGGCAGACGCCGGAAATTATCTCTTCCAGGTGGGCACTGACGTGGAGACCATCAAGGGCACTGCTGCACTGAAGGTGGCAGAGTACACTGAGAAGGTGAGCAACGCCTGCCCCGTGAATGTACAGATGAACTATCTGAGACAGAAGTAAGATTTATTTTTAGCGAAGATATAGTGAAGCTCTGCCAGTAGGCAGAGCTTCTTTTTTTGCGCCCCCTCTATTCATTATCCGAACAGGTCTTCCATTGTGATGACGCTCTGCACTCGCCCGGCGTATTCATTGAATTTCAGACCATAAGTGGTCACCATTGTAAGGTGTAGGGAACTCTTGCATCCTGTCTCTTCCTGAAATGTGCTGAGCTTGTTGCGAAGCGTCTTGTCATAGGAGGCACTTATGGAGAAATCATCCTCGCAGAACTTCATCTCGCAAATGTTGATGATGCGGTCGGCCCGGTCTATGACCATGTCAATCTGTGCCCCATCCTTCTCCCTGCGACTCTTCCATGAGCTGACCTCGGTCTGTACGCCACTGATGCCCAGTGCTTGCTTGATTTGTGGCAGGTGGTAAAAGCAGAGTGACTCAAAGGTGAATCCTCGCCAAGCCGTCAGCTCTGGTGTGAGCAGGTTGTCTTGCCAATATCTTGGGTTGGTGGTCTTCTTCCCGTCGATAAACGAGAGATAGAACTTGCTGTAGAAGTCAGTAAGTTGATAGTAGATCTCTCTTTTGGGATAAGCGAATTTGACGTAAGAGGTGATGAAATCGCTCACTTCCAAAGTCTTGAGGGTAGCCGAAAGACCACCGCCGTCGGACAGTTTGGTGGCTTCCATGATTTCCTTCCTCGTGAACCCTTGTCGTTTTTTCGCCAATAGCCTTACGATTTTCTTGCAGTCTTCTGCGTTGGTGAAGAGGGAAGAGTAGAGGCGGTCGAACTCCAGGCCCAACTTTGCCGTGGGTGAGAAGAACAGACGGTCGATATTTTGCGCAAGGCTCTTGCCTTTTTGCAGCATGGATATATAATAAGGTATTCCGCCTGTGGCCATATAGCATTGCACTTGGTCGAACTTGCTCATCACGATACCATTGGCTTGATAGTAGCTCTCGCACTCTCCGAGCGTAAAGGGACGTAGCTTGATCTCGTCGGTGGTTCTATCGAAGAGACCTCCCCTATTGTTGAGAAGTTTGTCGGAAATCCATGATGTGGCAGAACCGCAAACGATGAGCATCAGGTTCTCGCGTCCGGCACCCCAGCCATTCCAGAAATGTTCCAATGCCGTGACGAACCCGGAGCGTGGGGTGTCCATCCAGGGCAGTTCGTCGATAAACACGACCAGACGCTCTTCCTTGCCCTTTTCTTCCAAGAGGGCGATGAGTGCATCAAAGGCTTCCAGCCAATCGGCAGGAACGGCAGTCTGTTTGCTCCCGTATCTGATGAGGCTGGAGTAGAAATTGCTCAGTTGTTTTTCTTTCAGTTTCTGTCCGTTTAGCTCATAGGGCGACAGCGCTGTATGATAGAACGTGAGTCTTTCTCCGAACAATTCCCTGACGAGAAAAGTCTTCCCGACCCTTCTTCTTCCATAAACTACAGCGAATACAGGCTTACTTGCCTGGTACAGAGCTTGCAATTCCTTGATTTCTTGCTCTCTTCGTATAATCTCCTGTGCCATGACGATAACTGTTATTTCGCTGCAAAGGTACTGAAAATATCGTTTCGCGCAAAATAGTTGGCCACTATTTTGCGCGAAATGGGGCAAAAAGGGTGTTTGGCGCAGAATAAGGGCGGACAGTTATGGATTTTCCTGCTTGCCAAGGCTCTCCGCTTGGTGAAGTCACAGAC
>CAVCCB010000169.1:0-4236 GCA_963600595.1 Subdoligranulum sp. APC924/74
TGCTGCCCGACGGGCTACCCAGGGTGTTGCCCTGGGCTAGGCGCAGGTTGCCCCTTCAGGGCGCGCTGGACAGTGTGCAGGTCACAAACTATAAGGAGGCGTTAAAATCGTACCAAGTTATTTTTTAACCGTTACATAAATACGAACTTGCCACCAAAGAAGAGAAAGAGGCAGACGAAAAAGAGAGGATTCTTCTTTCCGATGGTCATACCGTCTTGAAGTAATTTTTTTTGTTCAAATCGAAAAAACAAAAAATGTTTGTGAGGGAAATCCCCCACAAACATTTCCTGTCAATTGTATTTTCCTCTAAAAAACTTATTTCTTGTTCTCTACAGCAGCCTGCTCGATGGCAAGACCTGCCTTGTAGGTCTCGATGTAAGCGTCGAAGCCTGCCACGTCCTCTGCGGTAGGAGCAATCTCCACACCAGTGTTGCCGGCGAATACCTTCTTGTCGAGGTAGTCTGCGAGGCTCAGCTTCTCCTCATTGTTCACCAGGTAACCAGCGAGCAGGGCAATACCCCATGCACCACCTTCACCGGCTGTCTCCATCACGGAGATGGGAGAGTTGATGGCTGCGGCGAGGATGCGCTGACCCACGCCCTTGGTCTTGAACAGACCGCCATGGCCGGTGATGCGGTCCACCTGTACCTTCTCGTCCTTGAACAACACGTCATTGCCAATCTTCAACACGGCAACGGATGCGTAGAGGTTGGCACGCATGAAGTTGGCGAGGTTGAAGTGGTCGTTGGCAGAGCGAACGAACATCGGACGGCCTTCTGCCAGTCCTGTCACAGGCTCGCCGGAGATGTAGTTGTAGGCAATCAAGCCGCCACAGTCAGCATCACCCTCCAAAGCATGGTTGTAGAGCTTGCCGAACACCTCGTTCATGTCCACGGGTACGCCGAGCAACTCCTGGTACTGCTTGAACAAGCCCACCCAGGCGTTGAGGTCGGAAGTGCAGTTGTTGCAATGAACCATAGCCACGGGACTTCCGTCAGGAGTGGTTACCATGTCGATGACCTCATAGGGCTGGCTCAATGCTTTCTCCAATACAATCATGGAGAAGGAAGAGGTACCTGCGCTCACGTTACCTGTGCGCTGACGAACGGCATTGGTGGCTACCATACCTGTTCCAGCGTCACCCTCGGGAGGACAGAGAGGTGTGCCAGCCTTCAATGTTCCGGACGGGTCGAGCTTCTTGGCTCCCTCCTCGGTCAGCACGCCAGCGTCCTCGCCGGCGTTCAATACCTGTGGCAGGATGTCAAGAATCTTCCAGCCCAAGTTCTTTGGCTCGATGAGTTTGTCGAACTTGGCAACCATCTCTGCATCGTAGTCGTTGGTGTTGGAGTCGATGGGAAGCATACCGGATGCGTCACCCACACCCAGCACCTTCTTGCCTGTCAACTGCCAGTGGATGTAACCGGCGAGGGTAGTGAGGAAGTCAATCTTGCCGATGTGCTCCTCACCGTTGAGGATAGCCTGGTAAACGTGTGAGATGCTCCAACGCAATGGGATATTGAAGTGGAACAACTCAGAAAGCTCAGCTGCAGCCTTGCCCGTGTTGGTGTTGCGCCATGTGCGGAAAGGCACGAGGATGTTCTCGTCCTTGCCGAATGCCATATAGCCGTGCATCATGGCAGAGATACCAATGGCGGCGAGCTGCTGGATCTCGCAGTCATACTCTGCCTTCACGTTTTTGCGGAGGTCTGCGTAGCAGTCCTGCAATCCCTTCCAGATGGTGTCGATGCTGTAAGTCCACAAGCCGTCCACGAGCTGATTCTCCCACTCGAAGCTACCCTGTGCGATAGGGTTGTTGTCGGTGTCAATCAAGACAGCCTTGATTCGGGTAGAGCCAAACTCGATACCGAGAATGGCCTTACCTGATTCTATAATAGTTTTTGCGCTCATTATTTCTTTTGTTTTATCACTTTTATTACTTCAATGCCTTGTTGAGCATGTAGTAGATCTCGTTGTTGCGGAGCTGCTCCTTGAAGCTGCGGATCGTGGTGTCCTTGTCAATGTTCACGAACTCGATGCCGAGAATCTCGCAGAAGTCCTCCCAGTACTCAGCGGTGATATCGTAAGAGAAGGCACTGTGGTGAGTACCGCCGGCGAGGATCCATGCACCTGCGCCAATCTCGAAGGTGGGCTGTGGAACCCAGAGGGCGGAAGCCACTGGCAACTTAGGCATCTCCTGTGGCTCGATGCACTCTACCTCACTTGCGATGAGACGGAAGCGGTTGCCCAGGTCTACTACGGTAGCCTTGATACCCTTGCCGGTCTTGGATGTGAACACCAGGCGGGCGGTCTGTGACTTGCGGATACCGATGCCGAGGAAGTGAACCTCCAGCTTTGGCTTGTCGGTGGCGATGAGCGGACAAACCTCGAGCATGTGGCTCTGGAGGCTGGATGTCTTGTCCTCTGCGAAGTTCAGAGTGTAGTCCTCCAAGAAGGAACAACCCTTCTCCAAGCCCTGGTTCATCACCCAGAGTGTGCGATAGAGGCAGGCTGTCTTCCAGTCACCCTCTGCACCGAAACCATAGCCCTCTGCCATCAGGCGCTGTGAGGCCAAGCCTGGAATCTGGTCGAAGCCGCAGAAGTTAGGATCGTTCACGTCGGCATCGCCGAGGTCATCGAAGTTGGTGGTGAAGGCGATGGCGCCCTCGTCCTTCAATACGCGGCGAAGGGCAATCTCTGCCTTGGCGGCGTTCTTTACCTTCTCCCAGTATACTTCCTCGCCACTCTCGTCAATCTTGATGGTGTACTCCTTCTTGTACTCCTCTACGAGTGCGTCAGCCTCCTCGTCAGTCACCTTCTTGAAGTACTCCATGAGAGAGGATACTGGATAGTAGTCTACATGATAGCCCATGCGCTGCTCGAACTCTACGCGGTCGCCGTCTGTCACAGCCACGTTGTTCATGTTCATACCGAACATCAGGCAGCGTACGTTGTGAGCGTCAGCGACACCGGCTGCAACGCGAGCCCATGTGGCAATCTGCTTCTGTGCCTCCTCGCTCTTCCAGTAGCCTACCACTACCTTTCTTGGAACGCGCATACGGGTGCAGATGTGACCGAACTCGATGTCACCGTGTGCAGACTGGTTGAGGTTCATGAAGTCCATATCGATGTCCTTCCAAGGCAACTCTGCGTTGTATTGTGTATGGAAGTGGAGGAGAGGCTTCTTGAGAGCCTGCAAACCCTTGATCCACATCTTGGCTGGAGAGAAGGTGTGCATCCATGTGATGATACCCACGCACTTGTCATCGTTGTTGGAAGCCTTCATGATGGCCTCCACCTCAGCTGATGAGTTGGCTGTGCCCTTGTATACCACCTTGATTGGGATGATGCCGCTGTTGTTCAGACCGTCCACCATGTCCTTGGAGTGACCGTCAACGATCTTCACTGTCTCACCTCCGTAAAGGAGCTGTGCTCCTGTTACAAACCAAATCTCGTAATTCTCAAATGCTTTAACCATGATTGTTGTTGCTTTATTATTGTTTAATGTATATTGTTTAATTATAGTTGGAAACCCCCAATTCTTAATTATTAATTCTTAATTGAATCAGTGTTTCTTCTTCTGTCCGTAGTAGGCGTTGGGACCGTGCTTGCGGCTGAAGTGCTTCTCCACGAGCAGTGGATTCATTGTGGTGCCTGGGTTCACGCTGAAGGAGATGAACGCCATCTTTGCCACCTGCTCTGCCACTACGGCATGGTAAACCGCCTCATCGGCATCCTTGCCCCATGTGAAGGGACCGTGGTTCTTCACCAGTACGCCGGGGGTGTGTACGGGATTGATGTTGTCCTTCTTGAAACGGTCTACGATTACCACACCAGTATTCAACTCATACTCTGCCATCATGTCCTCTGTCATTGCGTCGGTGCAGGGGATGCAGTCGTGGAAGTAATCGGCGTGTGTGGTGCCGATGTTGGGGATGTCCTTGCCAGCCTGTGCCCAAGCAGTGGCGTATGTGGAATGTGTGTGTACCACGCCGCCCAACTCGGGGAACTCACGGTAGAGAACCAAGTGGGTTGGTGTGTCAGAGGAAGGATTCAGGTCACCTTCCACCACCTTGCCAGTCTCAAGGTCTACCACCACCATGTCGCTTGCCTTCATGGTGTCATAGCTTACGCCTGATGGCTTGATCACTACCAGACCCTTCTCACGGTCGATACCACTCACATTACCCCATGTGAAGAGCACGAGGTTGTGCTTTACGAGGTCAAGGTTTGCCTTGA
>CAVCCB010000170.1:0-4192 GCA_963600595.1 Subdoligranulum sp. APC924/74
GATATTGACAGAATACCCGACAATTCCAGGATATTTTGTCAATGTCTTTTTGTTTTATGGGTGTTTTTATGGGAATAATCTTGATCTTTCTTATTTCTTTGACAACGCCAATACCTCTGTTGACTGTTTTGACAACAGATTTGTTCCAAAAGTCCCAACCATTGACAGAAAACAGCAGGAAACTCTGTTTTTCTGTCAATATCTCCATTATCCAACTGCCAAAGGAAAAATAGTCGAAATGTAGGTTTATACTTATCTTTGCAGCAGAATTCTATTCGGAGTCTTCTGCTGCTTTCTTTGTATAAGAGATGTCAGCCGGCGGATAAAAACTGAGCACGGGGCTCCGGCCGGGCATGAAATTATCCTAATGACCCGGGATGTGCAAGGATAACA
Organism: Subdoligranulum sp. APC924/74; assembly: GCA_963600595.1. Classification (GTDB taxonomy): domain Bacteria; phylum Bacteroidota; class Bacteroidia; order Bacteroidales; family Bacteroidaceae; genus Prevotella. Next base: position 394 of record CAVCCB010000170.1, read on the forward strand.
TAATTCCATGAAATAAAATAAAATGGGAACAATAAATTATAGAAAGCAGCTCGACGGCATCGTAAATGCCAATGCGGCTGCAAGTGAGAAACCAGGCGCAGAAGCGCCGCAGCGTGAGAGCTTCTTCAAGACGCACTCCTTCCAGGGCTATCTGGAGGAGGGCAAGAAGATGGAGCAACCCAGGGAGCTCTTCCCCGATGTGCTCGTGGAGCATGAATCCTCTATCTTGTTCGGCGACACGGGCTTAGGCAAGTCCATCTTAGCCATAGATATAGCGGAAGAGGTGGCGAGGAAGGGAAAGAAAACCATGTACGTCAACTTCGAGCTGGCACAGACACAGCTGGCACAGAGATACCAGCTCAAGGTGTTTTCTGAAAACCTCCGTATCGCCACCATCGACTATGCACTGATGCACGACGTGACAGAGCAGGGCATGATGCTCGAGGAGATAGAGCGGCTTGCCGTGGAGGACAAGGTAGAGGTGCTGGTGATAGACAACTTCACCAACCTCTGCGTCAACTCCAAGGAGGGCAGCGAGGCGGGCAACATCATGCTCAAACTGCTGAGCCTCCGTATGCAGCACAAGTGGACGATGCTCATCCTCGCCCATGTGCCCAAGCGCAAGCCCGGCGACCCATTGACCCTCAACGACTTGGCGGGAAGCAAGATCATCAGCAATATGGCTGACAATGTAGTGGCCATCAACAAGTCTAAGAAGGACAAGAACATGCGCTACCTCATCCAGTTGAAGTACCGCTCGTTCCCCATCGAGCTTGACAGCAAGAACGTGCAGGAACTCATCATGACCACCTCCGACGGATGGCTTCATTTCGAGCGTGGTGGCTTCAGCGAGGAGGTATCTCATTTGCCAAGAAGCCGTGATGAGAGGGCTGAGTTGGAGCGTGACATTGTGCAGGAACTCCAAAACGGCTTGTCCTATCGCGACATCATAGACAAGTTGGGTACAAGCATGGGAACGGTACAACGTGTTGCCCGGAGCCATGGGCTCGGCAAGAAGACGCAGAAGGCGACAAGAAAGTAGAAAAGTGTACCAAAGTGTATCATTTTAATTTTTGGTGCAAAATGGTACTTAATATAATGATATATAGATAGTTAAGGTGCACCAAATGTGATACGGCAGAGTGTATCAAAAACAGTGTGGTGTATCATCGGTGGTGCAGCGTAAGTATTAATATATCAGCATGTTGGGTGTTGTTTTGCACCAATTTGAATTTGGTGCACTTTGATACAGATGTTTTATTCGATACAAAAGTGATACAGATGAAATACAGCAATGAAAATCGATACATTTTGGAACGTTACAAGGCTGGCGGCAGCAATCGCTTCGTCTGTCCGCAATGTGGCAAGAGGAGATGCTTCACCCGCTATGTGGACACGGAGACGGGCGAGTATGTGGACGAGGAGTGCGGCAAGTGCGACCATACGGCATCGTGCGGCTATCACCTTCCGCCAAGGGAGTTCTTCCGCTACCACCCCGAGCTGAGACCCAACGACGGGAGGGAAATTGGATGTGTTCTTGGCAAGTCTTCCGTGCAGGCTTCCCGAGCCTATGCCAAGAGACCCGTCTCCAAGCCCGAGCCAAGGCACCAGACCGAGTTCTTCGACATCTCGTGGGCAGAGAAGGCGATGCTGAGGACGAGCACCTTCAGGCGATGGATGGAATCGCTGCCTCTCGACGGGGAAGCCATCCGGCAGGTGTTGAAGGACTACTATGTGGGTGGCACAGCAAAGGACATCGTCGTGAGTGGCACCAACTATGGACCAGCCGTGGTGTTCTGGCAGATAGACGAGCAGGGCAGGGTACACGATGCCAAACTGATGGCATACAGGCAGGACGGCCACAGGGTGCCGGGATGGGCTGGCTCCATGCGTTCCATCTGCGAACGCAAGCACAAGGGTCCGCAATTGGCAGAGACGGAAAAGGTGCTCTTCGGCCTGCATCTCCTTCCACGCCATCCCGACAAGGCGGTGTGCATCGTGGAGAGCGAGAAGACGGCACTCATCTGTGCCTGCCGTTACCCCTCGATGCTGTGGCTCGCCACTGGCGGATGCGGCAACCTGCAGAGGGAGAAGCTCGCTGCCCTGAGAGACAGGAGGGTGGTGGTGTACCCCGACAGCGGCGAGTATCACGACTGGCTGCAGAGGATGAAGGAAAGCGGATGCCGCGACTACAAGGTGGTGGACTTCATGGAGCAGTTTGAGCCCAACACCGACATCGCCGACATCCTCCTGGGCGAGGCGAGGCAGAAGCCCGAGATCTTCCTGCCGCCACCCACAGAGGTGTGTCCGTTCTGAGAGCGGCGGCAGATGGCACCCGTAACCTTCGGAGTTACGACCCATAAGTATCGGAGTTACGAGGCGTAAGTATCAGAGTTACGCATCAAAACTCCCATACTTATGCCTCGAATGATATTTCTACAATAAAAATTTTAAAAAAACATACAGATATGACAAATTTCAAGACAAAGGCATACGGCAAGTCAGACCTTGCCATGCAGTATTTCCCGCAGGCCCACTCCCTGCATTCGGCAGTGAACCACCTCATGTCGTGGATTCACCTGTGCCCGAAGTTGATGGCGGAGCTGGAGGAAATGGGATACAAGAAGACGTCGAAGTTTTTCACCCCCAAGCAAGTGGCGCTCATCGTGGAGTACCTCGGGGAACCGTGAGGAATTTACTTCCTGAAAAAAAAGAGGTTGGGCATACCGTCCAACCTCTTTTTCTGTATCTTTACAGTGTAGCCAAATCAAAATACAATAATCTTGTCGAGTCATCCTTGTCGTCATCATTCAATGGAGCAAAGCCGTTCTTGATGTAGAAAGGAACGGCGTCGGCATAAGCATCAACAGTCAGGAAACGGCACCCAGTCTTGTTGTCATTCACAAAATAGCTTTTGATGAAATCCAACATGTATGAGCCGATGTGCTGACCGTGAGCCAATTTGCTGATGCCAAGCTGAAGAACCCCAACAGTGCTCCTTGGCTGTTTTGCGCAACATAGCTCGTGGCAATGAGAGCCTTGCGATAAGGCTGGGCTTCGTTGATGATGAAATCATTCAAGTCTTCATCACCGCAGTCGAAGGTCTCAACCCTCTCGTCTTCTTCGAGGCGCAGGATATGAATATCAGAAAAGTCCATCAGCATGAAACTTTGACAATTCCAGGGATAGCCTTGCCTTCTCTCCGCATTTGATCACCACGTTGCAAGGCCGCAAGCATCACTTGGTAGTGCTCCAGCCTCACCTTTTTCTGCTCAGAAGTCTCTTTCTGGACATTCCTCATTCTCGCCTCAAACCTGCGAGCATCTTCGCCATATAGGATTGGCGTCTCCTTGATAGGTCTTGCCATAAACTGTTTCTCCTTAAATATTTCCGCTGCAAAGATACTATTATTATCCATAAGTACCAAACTTTTCGGCGGAAATATCCATGCTTTTCCCCTAAAAGCACCCTGCCTTCTCCCTCTAAATCCCTTTGTCGTACGCTATCTCACGCAACGTACGGTAACGTCAGGGCGTATGGAGAAAAAGTGGTATATTTGCAATGTAATCCAATGAGGATTATGCGGCGAGGCCTCCTGCCGTAAGGGGGATGGCGGAGCCGGCAGTATTTAACCCCATAATTCTTTTAAACTATGATAAAGTATGTAGTGAGACAGAACAACAATGAGAAGAGTGAGGCCAACGGCCTCTGGTATGCTTACCCCGTAGTGGAGGAGACGATAGACCTCGCCGACCTCGCCAAGCACATGGAGGAGCACAACACGGGATTCTCCGAGGCA
>CAVCCB010000171.1:0-4137 GCA_963600595.1 Subdoligranulum sp. APC924/74
TCCCAAGGGCGTGTTCGACGAGACCTGCATGGATGCCGTCCCTCTCTCCCTCAGCATCGTCGCCCAAGCCCAGAGTTTCGAGGACGCCCTCCGCCTCGCCGTTTCCCACGGCGGCGACAGCGACACCATCGGTGCCATCGTCGGTTCCATCGCCGAGGCCCGCTTCGGCATCCCGTTGGCGATAAGGCAAAAGGCAATGACATTCCTCCCTGATGACATGAGGGAAATCTTGGGGAAGTTTGAGGCTGCATGTGAGATAAAAGAGATAGACTAGAGCATACAGTCCATAAATGCGGGTGAAAGAACGTTCCTCAATGACTTTCACCGTCAAAACACCCTTGGGGCACTGGAGGAAGTAAAAGAAATGCTCAAGCATCCCTATACTCGGGAACAAAAGATAGAGCAGATTCGAAGAATCCATGCCCGAAGCCAACGTAATAAATAAAGGAATATTGGCGCAAGGTATCTTTGTGCCAATATTCCTTATTCTGTAACTGCTAGCGATTTCTTCTTACTCAACTCTTTTCAAGGATTTTGCAAAGTTCGGTTTCATCATTTCTCCCTGAAATAGCAGCCTGTCTCCACGGGGCGGTCCGCTGCCCTGCACTTGTAGTACCTCTCCCTCGCCCTGTTCTCCCGTGCGAACATCTCGCGGGTGCCGGCCTCGTCTTCCTGGAATCGGAGGTGGTTGTCGATGCCCATGCCGAGGGCGATGTTCTCCACGTCGAGGTCGTCGGTGCCGATAAATGTAAAAGTCCAGTTCTGCTTCTTCAGCTTGGCGATGAGGTTCTTGATCATCTGCAGGTCGTACTCCTCGCTGCAGTTCTCCTCGCCGTCAGTGATGATTGTCACCAGCACGCTGTCCTCCTCTGTGGCAAGGGCGTTCACCTTTGCGATGCCCATACCGATGGCATCGTAGAGGGGAGTGGCACCGCGGGGATTGTAGTCCTTGAAATGGAGGGGACGGGCGTGGTTGGCAGTCTCGTTGTCGTAGATGACGTTCTTGTGGTTACTGTCGAAGGTGATGAGTGTTACGCACTGCTCCAACTGCTTATGTGCCTTCTGCATTTTCCCGATGGTGGCGAGTGTCTCGTTGATGCCTGCGAGCGCCTGGCTTCTTATCGCGCTCATACTACCGCTCTCGTCCACTACCAAAAGATTGAATACTCGTTTCATGCTTTGTTTCTCCTGTATATTTTATGGTTCAACTTGTAATTCTCGTCCTGACTCCCAATAGCCTCGGAAGCCAAGCCTTATGTTCCTTATAAGAAAATAGTAGGGAGAAAATTAAGTTAGGCGGCCCTATTTGTTGTTCCAGTTGTAGCGGAATGTGTAGTGGGCGACGTGTCTCGCGTCGCAATGTCCACGGCTGGTGATGGTGCGGTGAGACACCGCACCTACTACAACAAATTGGACAGCCTAAAATTAAGTTGTATGCTTAAATCTTTTTTTAATTAAAGTGCCATTATGAGGTAGTTCTCCATTCTGATTGTCAACTAATCTCAGCAATTATGCCCAAACGCACTTTTCATGCTGCGGAACCTGTCCCATATGCTTAAATCGCAGGGGTAAAAGCGGAGTGGCATATACAGCAAGTCATCCTTCACCGTCTCCAAGTTGCCGGCGCATGAGCGATCCACTATGCCCAGCTTGTACATTTCCTCTATCTTTGGCCATAAGTCCTCATCGTGAAAATCTAAGAGAGAACACACCAGCAATCCATTCAACGTATGACTGGTATATAGAGCCTTCTGCTTGTCCTGCAAAGCATGCTCCATGAATGACAGGAATGCAGCCTTCACCTCGTCGTGGGTCTCAGGATAATAATGGGCTATGTTGACCATGGCAATCATCACATACGACTTGTGAGAGTTGACGAATCCCTCTTCCAGCAAGAAGGCGGACAGGGTGTCTATTGCATGAGGTGCCAGTTTTACGATGGTAGGCATCACTATCATATCCGTACCGTCTCCATATATACAGTCAATGGCTTCGTCAGGCATGCGCAAGGTTTCCAAGACAGCGTTCAAACTGCTGGAGTCGTTGCCCACCTCGCCAAGCAACATGACAGCATGGCAGAGGGGAAATCCAAACGACTCCGCCGCCTTTTCATCAAACTCGCCATTCTCGTTTACCATTTCATGGATGCCGTAAAGGATAATCTGCTCCAAGTCCTCTCGAACCTCCTCATGGGGCAATGCCATGATTTCTGCCAACTGTTTCTTCGGAATCACCAGCCAATTCGCCTTGTTCTGTATGATTTCAAGGATTCTTGGATGCTTGAGTTCCAGCGAAGAAGGAAGGTTCTTGAACCTATATGTGTAAGGATAGGCATCGTAGCGATAGAAATCCCGGTCTTCTTCGTCCCCGTCTTCGTCCCCGTCTTCGTCCCCGTCTTCGTCCCCGTCTTCGTCCTCGTCTTCTTCCTCGTCTTCTTCCTCGTCCCAATCATCATCCCAATCATCATCCCAATCATCGTCCCAATCGTCATCCAGGTCTTCATCCAGGTCTTCATCGTCGTCTTCAGCGATGGTATAGTAATATTGGCCTTCCGGGAGGTTCTTTTGCAGGATAGGGAGATAAGTGGAAAGCTCCAGTTGGTTTTTCGCTGCTAACCAATACTTACCATCCTTTCCGAACTCATACTCGATAAGCGGGATATCCTCAGTGTCCTCTTCGAGGAAATACTGTGCCAGGGCAAACTCTTTGCAGGGCGCAACGCCTGCCTCCTCGGCAAAGGCCACCGCTCCATAAATCAAGTTGTGAGCCTCATTATAAGAGATTTCCTTGGTTCCCATAAAGTGTTGCGTCAAGCCAAACACGATTTCATGAAATTCATAATCTTCCATCCTGAGTTTATAGAAGCAATCTTTCACTCCCAAGCACCAAAAGTCTATCATATATGCGGCAAAGCTAATGCGTCCGCCCGTATGTTCGCGGGTCACGATGATATAGCCAGATCCGATTTCCTTGTATCCTTTGGTCACATAGCACTTGCCTATCTGGACACTCCTCATTCTCTCTCTCAGGAATTTCTCTGGAGACATGAACTGTTGGGGTTGCGCTTTCTTCTTGTTATTTTTCTTCTTAGCCATAGTTGTTTCTTTACAATCATTGTTTATGATGCAAAGTTACAAAAAGTTTTTCAATATACAATGTTTCATGAAGAAATTACATTTCCCTTTTGAAAATATTGCAGTCTCGGACAAAAAGTTTACCTTTGCAAGGTTGGAGAAGTAAATCGGCCATTATCTGCCTCGGGCGGTGCCCTCAAAGTGTATTACCGTATTTTCTATATTTTTTTCCGTAATATATATAAGTCTGGTTCGGGGAAAGGATTGTAACTTTGCAACCGATGACAAACATTATTGAATTATACAACTTTTAAAAAGATGCTTAGAAAGATCAGACTCTCCTTGGCCACCGTCTTCTTCAGCCTCGTCACGCTGCTGTTCCTCGACTTCACGGGGACGCTGCATGGGTGGCTCTCCTGGATGGCCACCATTCAGTTCCTGCCGGCACTGCTGGCACTCCATTTGGTAGTGGTTGCCGCATGGGTGGCGGTCACCCTTGTCTTCGGGCGCATCTACTGCTCCGTCATCTGTCCGCTGGGCGTGATGCAGGACGTGGTGTCTTGGCTCAGCGGCAGGAGGAAAAAGAGGCGCAAACGTCTTCGCTTCTCTTATTCTCCCGCCAAGCAATGGCTGAGATATGTGATGCTCGCCGTCTTCATCGCGGCATGGGTGGCTGGCATTGCGGCTGTGCCGGCATTGCTGGCACCCTACAGCAGCTACGGTCGCATCGCCCAGAACCTGTTCCAGCCCATCTACCTGTTGGGCAACAATGCCCTGGCTTGTCTCTCTGAGCATCTTGCGAGCTACGCTTTCTATGGCAGGGAGGTATGGATACGCAGTATGCCCACCTTCCTCATCGCCGCCCTCACCTTTGTCATATTGGTGGTGCTGGCATGGCGCAACGGTCGCACCTATTGCAACACCATCTGCCCCGTGGGCACCGTGCTGAGCTTCTTCGCCCGCTTCTCGTGGATGAAGGTGCGCATCGACGAGAGGAAATGCGTGGGATGCGGACTCTGCGCCAAGGGATGCAAGGCTGCCTGCATCGACGTGAAGCATCACA
>CAVCCB010000172.1:0-4127 GCA_963600595.1 Subdoligranulum sp. APC924/74
TGCTTTTTTGTTAATTCCGCATAACAGAAGGAAGATATGGAATATTTTTGCTACCTTTGTGCCCGTAAACTAACAAACGACAACTTATGTTGAAAATTCTCTTGCGGTTATGGTGGCTCCAGCAGCGGCGCAACTTCTCTTGGAAGGATGCGGTGGCGGGCAGCTACATCATCCTGCTGTATGTGGTAATGGGGGTGAGCTTCTACAGCAGTTTCACGGAGCACGGGGGCAGCCTTGCCGTGGACGATATGCCTGCCACCTTGGGCATTGGTCTGGTGATTGTGATGCTCGTGCCCGACATCATCCTGAAAATGGTGATGAAGCGCGACATCACGGCGATGGACGACTATGTGAAGTCGCGGCCTGTACCCGAGAAGGTATGGAGCCGATTTCTGTTGGGCACCAACCTGGTGAGCTTTTGGAACTATGTGTTGCCCGTGCTGATGTTGCCGGTGTTCGCCTTCCTGTTACCCACGGCGGGGCAGGTGTCCGGCAGTTTTTTGCTGCTTCTCGCTTTCTCTTATGTCGATGGTGTCTATGTCACTTGTTGGCGCAAGACTGTGGGGTGGATGCTCAAATGGCCTTTGGTGCTCGGCTGGGTAGGCATGATGGTCGTATTGGCGGCCTATTGGATGGTTTCCAGTTTCTTTGCCGTTTGGCTTGCCTTCGCCGGCATGTTCCTGTTGGCCGTGGCGGTCTTCGCCGGACTTGCGGTTTATCTCTACAACTTGAAGCAATATGACGAACACAAGCAGAAGGCGAGCCGTTTCCACGGTTTCAAGGGAGTGAATCTCTTCAGCTTGCAATACATCGGCACGATGAGGGCGAAGCGCATCCGCAACATGGTGCTTATCATCACTGCCATCTTCCTTTTCGATGCCTACATGTTCGCCCTGTTGCCTTCCGAGGCTTCGGAAGACCTGATGGGGAAGCAAGCGATGGTTACCCTGTATGTGGTCGGGGCGATACTCTTGCCGTCGGTGGTTCTCTCGCAATGGACCTTTGGCGTGGAGGCGAATTTCTTCCAGGGCCTGATGACGAAACCGGTGAAGGTGGAGGAGATGCTGCGCAACTGTTTCTATTATTATATAATGGTGAGCTTCGTTGCCTTTTTGCTGGTCGTTCCGTTCCTGTTTATGGATGTGGGTGTCAATATCTTTGCGCTTGTGGCAGGCTTGTGCCTGGCAATATTCATCAATCTCTTCAACCTGCCCACCTGCCTCTTCTCCTCCCGTCTGGAGATATTCAGTGCTTCCATGTTCAGCATGCAGGGAGCCAACCTGAAGATCAACTTCTATGCCGCAGCCTTCCTGCTGCCTCTGGGAATCGTCATCGGCGTTTACTGTTTATGGGGCGAAATGGCGTGGGCTTGCACTTGCATCATCCTTGCCTTGCTTAGCCTGGCCGTCCACAAGCGGCTCATCGCCAGGCTCGCCGCCCTCTTCTATAAGAATAGGTATAAGCGAATGGAGAAATTCATGGAGAAGTGAAGAGTGAAGAATTCGTTTGCTTTTGGAACACAATAAATTAAAACATGAAAAAGATGATTAAGATTCAGAATCTCAAGAAGATATATAACGGAAATACCGTGCTCGACATCGCAGACCTCGGCATTGCATCGGGCGAACTGATAGGTTTGGTTGGCAACAACGGTGCTGGAAAGACCACCTTGCTGCGCCTGATACTCGACCTCATCCAGGCGGATGACGGCTATGTGGAGAGTGACGGACAGAAGGTGAGCGAGAGTGAGGCTTGGAAGGAATACACCGGTAGCTACATCGACGGCAGATTCCTCATCGACTTCCTCACGCCCGAGGAATATTTTTCATTCATCGCCTCCGTCTACAAGATAGATGATGCGACTATGAAGGAACGTTTGTCGGCATTCGAGGGCTTTATGAATGGCGAGATCATGGGCACGAAGAAATATCTCCGCGACTTCTCCCAGGGCAACCGCCAGAAGACAGGCATCATCGGCGCAATGATGATCAACCCCAAGGTGCTCCTCCTCGACGAGCCTTTCAACTATCTCGACCCCTCCTCGCAGATGTCGATTGCCCACATGATTCAGCGCATCTGCAAGGAGCGTGGCACCACGGTCATCATCTCCAGCCACAACCTCAATTTCGTGGCCGACATCTCCTCCCGCATCCTCCTGCTGGAGAAAGGCAGGCTCGTAAAAGACCTTCCGAATGCCGACGGTGCCGCCATCGCCGAGCTGAACGAATACTTCGGCATCCAGGCAGAGTAAAGGAGTGGATCGCCATTTTGGGCGATAAGATAGCAAGCATAACGAGTCAACATGTAGTCTTTGACTTCACGCTGAGCACCTTTTGCAAGGTTTATCATTTTCCCAACGCTGGGAAAATGTGCTCACCAAGGCCATCTATCCCTTTCTCGTCTTTGGCGTAAGCCTGATTATGTCCTGGCTATTCGTGTATTTTTTGCAATGTTTGCGGAAATCACGGAAATGAGGAAACGGCCTTCACCCTTCACCTTTTGTCCCAGAATGCCCATAAACAGGGCGTTTGCAGGGGGTGAAGGGTAGTCGGCAACCCTTCACCCACCCTTCACCACCCTCTACCCTTATCGGAATAAACGGCTTTGTGTTTTAATTTTACATAAGGTGAAGGGTGGTGAAGGGTCAGTCGCAACCCTTCACCCCTCGAATCCCCTTTGTTTATAGGCATTTCGAGCCAAAAGGTGAAGGGTGAAGGGTAAAAGAAGAAATGTACGCTTGCCCAAAGTTTCTGCTATGCCTTGTGCCGAAAGCTGCCCAGTTGTGGCAGTCTTTTGCCCCAACTGGGGGCTGTTTTTTGTCTTTTCGAGGCAGATATCGCTACGTCGTATTGCTATGATGAAGAGGAGTTCAACTTGGTTCTCAATCAAATCATCCATGATTATCTGCCTATATTCTTGAAGTTTAGTGAGAAAATGAATGAGATGACCTTCTCCTGCCATACGAGTTCGATTTCTGCATCTATAAAGACTTGAAGAATACGGAATTCAAAAGCCATATCGACAGGAGAGGCGTTGAGGTTTATTCTTTTGTTAAACATCAATAATTATAAATGCATTTATAATAAGAGCATTTATAATTTTCGTATCTTTGCGGCAGGAAGCAAAGGTATGAGGAGAATGGCTTATTCTGCCACTTCTCCTTTCCACAGTCCGTGCAGGTTGCAATATTCGCGAGCCGTCACTTCCTTGGCATCTGTAAGGAACACGGCCTCGGGCTTTTCGCCTGGTTTCAACTCATGGCGAAGCACATCTGTGGCGGTGAGCAGTTCTATCCATTGGATGTAGTGCTCCGGCAGCATCGGATGCTCCACGCTTCCCACGCTCACCCGGTATCCGCCCTCGAAAGGTTTTATGACGGGCACATGCTTCTCCTTGGCACCATCCGAGGTGTTCTCCTTCATCAGTTTCATCGGTTGACCGCAGCAACCCAGTACGGCTCCGGGGGTCAGTACCTCCACCACATTGCCGCAAACCGTGCAGCGATAGATTTCCCTTGTCTTCATAATGCTTTTCGTTTTAAGTTAATACTACATTTTTGTTCACTCATAATTCCTTTGGCAAAGATACGCTTTATCCCGATGCACTCCAAGTATTTTTAGGCAAATGATGTTAAAAGAGGGAAGATTCTCAGGAACAATACCACGTTGAAGTATCATGTTGAGAACGGTCTTGTTGTTGTTGGCATGCTCTTGGCTGAGAAGCGCAATAACTCCAAATCCGAAATACCATCCCACTTATTTCTTGTCCCCGAACTTAGGTTAATACTACCACCAAACCTTCATCCCCCTACTATCAAACCCTTTTCAGCCTACTACCAACCACTAAGCGCAAGCTTGATTTACAGAAATACAATCTTGATTTGGCTAAATAAAGCTTATATTTAGCTAAATCAAGGTTAGGCGAAGCATTTAGTAGTAGGCTGAAAAGGGTTTGGTATATGGTTGAGGTTGTTTTGGTAACCTAATTCCTAATACGCAGGAAACAAGAGAAATCAAAGAAAAACATATCGCATTAAAACACTTATATACAACGCTTTGATAAAACACGATTGATTCTCTTGGTTTACTTAAAATTCCTTATAATTCTCGCTTTTTGTTACCCGTATT
>CAVCCB010000173.1:0-4075 GCA_963600595.1 Subdoligranulum sp. APC924/74
GGGACTCTACGACCGCTACGACTATCAGCAGATGGCGCAAGACAACGAGCTGACGGCGGCACAAATCGTGGCAAGAGTATAACGTTTCCTATCTTCAATATGTAAAAAAGCGATGCTTCCCGCCTTGAGTTGGAAACATCGCTTTTTTGTGCATAACGCATATTCTCCTTAGAACGATACGGTAAAGGAACATCCCAACACGATACTGTTCATATTCTTCTTAATAGTGGACGACGTTTTCAGAAAACCATCGCTACCAGTTTCATCTCCCTTCGCTAAATCGGGCCAAGCTTTTGTAATGAACTCAAATGGATTGTACTCCATCGTATAATGCTTGCGGGTAAAATCGTAGTCGGCAAAAAGCTTCCATGAGAAGTTCGACTTGTAGGCGTAGGTCAAGGATAGACCCGTACCATATTTCATGGTGTTGTTGCCGCTCACCGTAAGATAATCCCAGGAAATATCGTAAGAATCATCTGTTAAATGAATGTTATTAATATTATCTGCATCACCAGCCATGACTTTACCAGCAAAGTGGGCATCCACATCCAAATCCTGTATCACACTGCGGCCAATGAGCAGCTTGCTGCCCAACGCCCATCTGCGTGAGAAAGGCAAGTTGAAATACATACCCACGTCTCCTGTGAATTCCGTGATGTGGTCAGACTCGATGGTAATGTCCCCCGTTGTTATCCAGGAGGAGTAATCTGTACCTTTGTTTTCACCAATCATTTGTTCAAAGACAGCCCTCTCTTTGGAGGTGACATCAGACCATCCCTTGATAGGCGAACTCTTCACCCTGAGTCGTCCTCCGACACCAATGTACTTGTTGAAGAAATAAGCACCTTCCACACCAACTACCGTGGCTGGAGCAAACTTCAGGTTGACATCAGAGTATTTGGCATTCTCGTAATCTTCATTATCAACTGCGGGGTCAGCAATCAGTCCCAGTTCGTTTCCGTCGAAAGTCAAGTTCCTTGATCCCAATCCCAAACCCATGGAAATGCTGAAGAAAGAGGGATGCTCAATGACATCGGCAGTGATGGGCATATTGCCACGGTTGAGATGTCTGCCCTTGAAGATGAGGTCGCTGAAGCCGTATGCGAGCTCCGTGGAGATGATACCGATACCGGCACCAGAGAGTACATCGCTCACCCAGTGGCGGTTGTTGAGCACACGCATGATACCCGTTACCGTGGCAATACCATAACCTGCCACAGAATACCAAGGACTGCGAGTCAAACCATATTCCTTGTGCAGGATGGTAGCACTCACAAAGGCTGTTGCCGTGTGGCCCGATGGCCATGAGTTGCGTGTGGAACCATCCGGGCGCATCTCACTGGCAGTATACTTGATGGGGTTTACGATGGCTGCCATCAGGGCGTATGCCATGGCACTGCTTGCCAAGTAGCGGGTATGGTCACTCCTGCCCTCCACGCCGGCGAAGTTCAGTACCGTAGACAAGGCGAAAGGTACATACTGGGTATAATTGTCTATCTCGCTATGGAAATTGGTAAGGAGACGGGTGTTGGAATGCGGGTTGTCATAATTCTGCCGGAAACTCGCCTTCTCGCCCTTGGCTATGATACCGGCAATAAAGAGCGGCACACCTGCATAGGTCATGTCCTCCCGGAAAGTATAGGGTTTCACCTTCACACCCTTGTCGGAGAAAAAGCCCGTGGTAGACATCATCGGCGATGTCATGGTCTTAGGCTCTGTCAACACCATCGACTTGGAAGACACGGCAGAGAGTGATGTTGGCATACTGTCCACCTTTAGTTCCAGAGGCTTCAAAGGCATCAAACGATAATCGTTATATGCCAGAGACTTTCCGCTTGCCATACTCAGAATGGCTATGATAGCTAAAAATTTTTTCATATCTTGATGATTGTTTTGTTCATTTATATACGCCAAGCAACGGCTCTCATCACGCCTTGGAATCTGTCTTCACTCTCTTGCTACTGGTAGCCATGCTCCAAACTCCGACAATGATAAGTGGAATGCTCAGTATTTGTCCCATATCCACAGGCAGGCCTGCCTCGAAAGCCACTTGTATCTCTTTCGTGTATTCAATAAAGAAACGGAAGGTAAAGATAAGGGTTAGGCAAAGGCCGAAATAGAACCCCGTACCCACGCTCTTGGGACCTCTTTTCCTATAGATGAAAAGAATGATGAGGAAGAAGCAGAAATAAGCCAATGCCTCATAGAGTTGACCGGGATGACGGGGATACTGGTCCTCCCGGACGAAGATGAAAGCCCACGGCACGTCGGTCACCTTACCGATAATCTCGGAATTCATGAGGTTGCCCAAGCGGATGAAGGTGGCGGTAATACCCGAACAGATTCCCATGTTGTCGAGAACAATCCATCCGCCCACCTTGGTATTGCGGCAATAGAGCCAAATGCCAACGAACATTCCGATGACACCACCATGACTCGCCAGACCCTCATAGCCCGTAAACTTCCAACTGCCGTCAGCCATGTGGTGCATAGGAACCAACATCTCTATGAAGTGATCCCATTGGGTAAGGAAATACTCTGGCTGGTAAAAGATGCAATGTCCCAGGCGACCACCTATCAACACACCGAAGAAGATATACAGGAAAAGAGGTGCAAACTGCTCGTCAGTGAGTTTCTGCTGCTTGTAGAGCCTGCTCATGAGCAGATAGCCCAAGAACAAGCCTATCATCCAGCAGGTGGCATAATAGCGGATCGCAAAAGACCCCAATTGAAACAAGATGGGGCTCGGATCCCACACAATATAATTAATAAGATTTGTCAGCATAAGCAAACATAGCCAAATTCAACATTCAACACTCCTTTTCGAGTACCTCAGCTTATACATTAAACCTGAAGTGCATAATGTCGCCATCCTGTACGACATACTCCTTGCCCTCGATGCCCAACTTGCCAGCGTCACGCACAGCAGCCTCGGAGCCATAGTTGATATAATCCTCGTACTTGATGACCTCGGCACGAATAAAACCCTTCTCAAAGTCGGTGTGGATGACACCTGCACACTGTGGAGCCTTCCATCCCTTGTGGTATGTCCAAGCCTTCACCTCCATCTCACCAGCTGTGATGAAGGTCTCAAGGTTCAAGAGGGCGTATGCCTTCTTGATCAAGCGGTTTACGCCACTCTCCTCCAAGCCCAGTTCCTCAAGAAACATCTGCTTGTCCTCATAAGTCTCGAGAGAGGCGATATCTTCCTCTGTCTTGGCAGCGATGACCATGCACTCTGCACCTTCCTCCTGGGCAATTGCCTCTACCCTCTTGCTGTATTCGTTACCAGTCTTGGCAGATGCCTCGTCAACATTGGCAACATAGAGTACAGGCTTTGTGGTGAGAAGGAACAAGTCATGAGCCACCTTCTGCTCCTCCTTGCTCTCGAAAGTCACAGAACGGGCGTTCTTACCCTGCTCCAGCACCTCCTTGTATGCTTCCAGCACTGTAACCATCACCTTGGCATCCTTGTTGCCTGCAGCAGCGGTCTTCTGTTGCTTGGCAAGCTGCGACTCGATTGTCTCAAGGTCCTTCAACTGCAACTCTGTGTCGATGATGCTCTTGTCCTCCAGAGGATCTACGGCAGCACCACCTTCACGGACAATATTGTCATCATCGAAGCAACGGATCACATGTATGATAGCATCACACTCGCGGATGTTACCGAGGAACTTGTTACCGAGTCCCTCACCCTTGCTGGCACCTTTCACGAGACCGGCGATGTCAACAATCTCACAGGTGGCAGGAACAATGCGTCCTGGATGCACTATCTCTGCCAACTTGTTGAGACGCTCATCAGGTACGGTTATAACGCCCAAGTTGGGTTCTATCGTACAGAAAGGGAAGTTAGCTGCCTGCGCTTTGGCACTGGACAGACAATTGAACAGAGTGGACTTACCAACATTTGGAAGTCCCACAATACCACATTTTAATGCCATTTTATCTTTAAACGTTTAAATTTCCGTTTGCAAAGTTACGATTTATTATTGAAAGATACAAGAGAAATCATAACTATTTTACACAAAAAAGCCTCAGGAATCATTAGAATCCTGAGGCTCTTGAAAGGAGGCGG
>CAVCCB010000174.1:0-4016 GCA_963600595.1 Subdoligranulum sp. APC924/74
AAAGCCATTAAGGAGAGAAGAAGTATTCGCCGGTACAAGGAAGAGCAGATTACCGACGAGGAGTTGAAAACAGTTTTGGAGGCCGGCACATGGGCTGCCACAGGCCATGGCTCGCAGAAGCCTTTCATCATCGCCGTACAGAACCCTGACATTTGCGCCCAACTGCGCAAGATGAACGCAGAGGCCATGGGCGTGGAAAGCGACCCCTACTATGGAGCGCCCACCATCGTCATCGTCCTGGCACCTGCCGACGACCCTAACGGCATAAAGGACGGCAGCCTCATCCTCGGCAACATGATGCTGGCAGCCCACTCCATCGGTCTCTCCTCCTGCTGGATCAACCGCGAGGACATCATGTTCGCCACGGAGGAGGGCAAGAAACTGATGAAGGACTGGAACCTGCCCGAGGGACTGATGGGCGTGGGAGCCCTGTCACTCGGCTACGCCTCGGCCCACCCCCACACCGTGAAGCCCCGCAAGGAGGATTACTACCGCATCATCAAGTAAAAAGGAAACATACAGGAAAGTCCGCCAGGGGAACACTTGGCGGACTTTTTTGTGCGTGGCAGCCAATACCACAAGCGTGGTAGCCAAAATACCATATCAAGGCGAGGCTTCCGTTCGCAAAAAAGCAGTACCTTTGCAGACGACAGATTACACAACAGCAACCATTGAACAGAGTAAAGAAACAGAAAAGGATATGAACTTTATATTTATCTCACCCAACTTTCCCCATACCTACTGGGAATTCTGCCGGCGGCTCAAGCAGAACGGGGTCACCGTGCTGGGCATCGCCGACGCCCCCTACGACGAGCTGGCTCCCCAACTGAAGGAGGCACTCACCGAATACTACCGGGTTGACACCCTGGAAGACTACGACAAGGTGTACCGAGCCGTCGCCTTCCTCGCCTACAAGCACGGGCGCATCGACTGGATAGAGTCCAACAACGAATACTGGCTCCAGCAGGATGCCCGGCTCCGCACCGACTTCCACATCACCACGGGCATCAGCTCCGAGCATGTGGAGCGCATCAAGGAGAAGTCGCAGATGAACGATTACTACGCCAAGGGAGGCATCCCCACCGCCCGCCAGCAGAAGGCATCGGAAGGTGTGGAAGCCGCCCTCGACTTTGCCTGGCTCACCGGCTATCCGCTGATAGCCAAGCCCAACGTGGGCGTAGGTGCCAGCGACACCCACAAGATTCACTCCGACGAGGAGCTGCGGCGGTTCTTCCAGGAGAAGCCCAACTATGCCGACTACGTAATCGAGGAGTTCATCACGGGCGAAATCTGTTCCTACGATGCCGTGATAGGCAGGGACTCCACCCCACTCTTCGAGTCGATGACCGTATGGCCGCCGTCGATCATGGACATCGTCAACAAGAAGCTCGACCTCTCCTACTACGTTGACAAGACCATGCCCGAGAGCCTCCGCACCCTGGGCAGGAAGACGGTGGAGACCTTCGGCGTGAGCAACCGCTTCGTACACCTGGAGTTCTTCCGCCTCGACAAAGACCGCAACGGTCTGGGGAAGAAGGGCGACTTCGTGGCTCTGGAGGTGAACATGCGGCCAGCCGGCGGCTACACCCCCGACATGATCAACTTCGCCCACTCCACCGATGTCTACAAAATATGGGCAGACATGGTGGCGTTTGGCGAGAGCCACACACCGATAGGCGAGCAGTACTACTGCGCCTTTGCCAGCCGCCGCGACATCTACCAATACGTACACACCCACGAGGAGATACTGGAGAGATACGGCCGGCAGATGGTGATGTGCGAGCGGATGCCCGACCTTTTCAAGGACGCCATGGGGCAGCAGATGTACACCGTGAAACTCGACACTTACGAGGAAGTGGAGGCATTCGTGGCATTCGTACACGAGAAAAATTGAAATATTGAAAAATGGAAATATGGAAATATTGTGGGAAAAACAGAAAGATTGAAAGATTATGAAGACAAGATATATCAAGAAATATAGTCCCTCGCTGGGCAGGGAGATGGAATACAAGGTGTATGGAGACAAGGGAAAGGGCATCCTCGTGTTCCCATCCCAGGACGGCAGGTTCTACGACTACCAGGACTTCGACATGGTGGCCTCACTCTCGCAGTATATCGACTCCGGCAAGATTCACCTCATCTGCGTGGACAGCATCGACAGGGAGACCTGGTCGGACATAGGAGGCGACGAGCACCGGCGCATCACCCTTCATGAGCAATGGTACCATTACATCGTGGACGAGCTGATACCAGAGGTGAAGGCACCCCACGAGACCCTAATAGCCACGGGATGCAGCATGGGCGGATTCCACGCCGCCAACATCTTCTTCCGCCGTCCCGACCTGTTCGACACCCTGCTCTCTCTCAGCGGCATCTACTATGCCAGCTACTTCTTCCCCAACTACCACGACCCGTTGGTCTATGACAACTCGCCCTACGACTACCTGAGCAACATGCCTGCCGACCATCCCTACCTCAAGCTCTACCGCCAGAAGGACATCATCCTCTGTGTGGGTCAGGGAGCCTGGGAAGACGAGTTGCTCGACAGCACCCGCAAGATGGACGCCCTGCTCCAGGCCAAGCAAGTGCCGGCATGGATAGACTACTGGGGCCACGACGTGGCGCACGACTGGGCATGGTGGCGCAAGCAAATCGTCTATTTCATCGACAAGCTGTTCTCTTGGAACAGCAGCGACTATATCATATAAAAAAAACTATGTCAGATCACTGCCGCAGACTATCTGCATGACATTGTCTCTGCCACTGCACCAACCGTTCCAAAAGTTCTCGAAAGCAGGCAGGAATCCTGACCGTGGCGTGTCCATCCATGGCAATTCGTCGATGACACACCTGTATGCTGGAAGGTGATGCGTCCTTTCAGTGCCTGCTTGACGAGAAACGTCTTGCAGACACGTCGGCGTCCATAGATGGCTACGAATTCCGGACGGTCGCTGTTGTAGAGTTTCTCTATCTCTGCGATTTCTTCTTTTCTACCTACAATCATACTGCTTTTGTTCCTTTATTTTGCCGCAAAAGTACAAAAAATATAATTATCGGCAAAATATAGCATATTATATTTTGCCGATATAGCGCATTTTCATAAATATTAGGCGAAAAGTTTGGGGCACATCTCATCAAAAAGTTCAAAGTTTCACCTTGTCCAGCACCTTTCGCGTAGCCCCCGAGAGGCTTGCCACGAAAGCACCTGCCTTCTCACCCGAAGACTTCAGGAAAGAGGGATCGGTCATCAGCTCGTTCATGAGCGTCTCGAACTCAGCATAGTTGCTGATTTCGAATCCGCCCTGTGCCAGCAGTAGGCCTTGCGCCTCCTGGAACTTCTTGTTGTTGGGGCCGAAGATGACGGGCATGTTCCATACCGCAGCCTCCAACGTGTTGTGGATACCCACCCCGAAACCACCACCCACATAGGCAACATCACCATAGCGGTACATGCTGCTCAAGAGGCCGAAGCAGTCGATAATCAAGACATCGGCCCCTGCCGCCTCCTCTGGAGAGGTCTGGGTGTAACGCACCACCTTCTTGCCTTCTATCTTGGAGAGGATGAATTTCAGATGGTCCTCACCGATGACATGGGGGGCGATGAGCAATCGCCAATCCTTATGCTCATTGAAGAAGCGGATAAAAATCTCCTCGTCGGGAGGCCAGGAGCTGCCAGCCACAAAGACCTTGAAGCTCTCCTTCGGCAAAGTTTCCGAAGAAGATTCAAGAGAAGCAGAAACACTTCCCTTACGGAAAGCCTCGCAGACGGGCAAGTCCTTCGCCGCCTCCTTGATCTGCAGCACACGGTCAAAGCGGGTGTCGCCCACCACATCCACGCTGGTGATTCCGATGCTCTCCAGCAACCGCTTGCTTTCCTCGTTCTGCACGAAGAAACGGTCGAAGCACCTCAACACCCCGGCATAGCTCCTTCCGTACCACTTGAAGAACACCTGGTCGGGGCGGAAGATGCTGCTCACGCTGTAGGTGGGGATGCCACGGTGCTTGAGGATGTGGAG
>CAVCCB010000175.1:0-3987 GCA_963600595.1 Subdoligranulum sp. APC924/74
CCGCTGAACCAGTTGTCGTAGATGTTGTCCATCGTCCATTTCTCCGCACCTTCCATCAACATGTTGGATGGAACGGAACTCGGGCTGTTCGGGTCCTCGTTGATTGAGTCCAAGTCGTCGCATGACACCATCGGCAGACAGGCGACTCCCATCAATATATATTTAAAAATCTTCTTCATAACTTTTTCTGTCTTAAAATTAGAACTTCAAACTAACACCAAATCCGTAGTTGGCTACCATTGGTGTGGCACCACCCTCGATACCCTGCACGTTGCCTGAGCTGGTGACGATCATCTCTGGGTCGAAGTGCTTGCAGTCGGGACCCCAAACGCCGAGGTTGCGGCCGTAGGCGGAGAGACGCAGTGACTTGACAAACCAGGCGGGGTTCAACTTGAAGGTGTAGCCCACGTTGATCTCGCGCAACTTGATGTAGTCGCTCTTCAGCACACTCTGGGCTGCAGGACCGTTGTAGTAGTTCTCGTAGTAGTCGCGGGCACTCACTCTCATGGTGTTCTTCTCGCCTGTGCCGTATACGACACCGTCGGTCACGATACCGTTCTCGCGAACTCCGTTGGCGGCTGTCTCTTCCATCATACCGCAGTAGTTACCCCAGAGAGTTGTGGTAGAGAAATACTGGCCTCCCTTGGAGAAGTCGAACTGGATGCTGGCGTCGAAGCCCTTGTAGCGGAAGGAGTTGACCCAACCACCGGTGAAGTCGGGGTAGATGTGGCCGATCACCTCGTTGCCGTCAGATGCCATATAGAGACCGGTCTCCGGGTCTACGCACTTGTTGCCGTTCTCGTCATACACATAGTTGGTACCCATGATGACACCATACTCTTCGCCTACCTTGGCTCCGATTTCCACCTTGAATGGAGCTGACTGGATGCGGTAGTAGTCCACACCGTCGGTGAGGCTCTTCACCTTGTTCTTGTTGGAGGCGATGGTGAGGGAGGTGTTCCACTCGAAGTCGCGGGTCTTGATAGGTGTGCCGTGGAGGGCAATCTCGATACCCTTGTTCTCAATCTCTCCGGAGTTGATCATCTTGTAGATGTAACCTGTGGTACCTGACACTGACAGAGGAAGAATCTCATCCTTGGTGTTGGTCTTGTAATAGGTTACGTCGAAGCCCAGACGGTTGTCGAAGAACGCCATTTCGAGACCCAACTCGTATGAGGTGGTCGACTCGGGCTTCAGCTCGGAGTTGTTCAGCGTGTTGGGCAAACGGTAACCCGGTGTCGAGGAGTCGATGTTGGTATACTGTGTATAGGTGCTCAGTACCTGGTAGGGGTCGGTGTCGTTACCTACCTTGGCGAAGCCGAGGCGCACCTTGCCGTATGTCAGCCACTTTGCCTTTTCCTTCAACAGCTCTGAGAACAACCAGCTGCCCGTGATGGATGGGTATACGTATGTGTTGTTGCTCGAAGGCAGTGAGGATGACTTGTCACCGCGGAGCGTAGCCTCCAGGTACAGCATGTTCTTCCAGCCGAAGGTCACGTCACCAAACAGTGAGTTGATGCCCTTGACGGTCTTCCTGTTGGAGGCGGCTGCCGTCTGCAGGGAGTTGGCGAGGTTGTAGTACTCGGGGATGGCGAGTCCGCCCTGCGTCTTGCCATATACATACTCGTAGTGACGGCGCATGATGTTGGCACCCACGTTGGCGCTCAGACTGTAGTCACCGAAGGTCTGGTTGTACATCATCATGAACTCGTGGTTCAGCTCATACTGCTGGCGGGAGATCTCCGTATAGGATGACAGCTCCTGTGAATACACGGCATTGCGCTCGTACTGCTTGTCTACATAGAAGTCGAGGTTAGCCTTGTACTGGAACTTCAACTGAGGGATGATCTCGTAGGTGAATCCCACGTTTCCGTAGATACGGTTGCGGCTGTCCGTCTCGTAGTTCATGTAGCGGCTCCAGTAGGGGTTGTTGTGGTACTGGATGGTGTAGTCGTCCACGCCGCCGATGTTCCAGGATGCCTGGCTGCCGTCGGGGTTCTTGTAGAGGTCTTTCAGCTCGTTCATGTTCAGCTGGCGCTGTCCCCACTGGGTGAACTTCACCATGATGTTGTTGTCACCGTAACCGGTGTCCTGGCGACCCTTGGTGCGGTTGTTGAAGTAGTTGACGCTGGTGAAGACGTTCAGCTTCTTGTTGGGCGACATGATGTTGCCCGTCACGTTCAGGATGTTCTTGTACTGGCTGCTGTTGGGCAGGTAGCCGGTCAGTGAGGTGTTGGTGTAGGAGATACGGAACGCGCTGTTCTCGTAAGCCTGCGACACGGCTACGTTGTTGGTGTAGGAAACGCCCGTGTTGAAGAAATTACGGTAGTCAGAGGTGGAGGGGCTCCAGGCGGATGTCGTGGGGTCGCCCTGACAACCGTTGTTCTTCCATTTTGTCAGGTCATACCAGGAGAGCACTTGTCTGCCGTCCAGTTTCGGACCCCAGCTCTCGTCCATTCCGTAGTCGGGAATGAGGTATTCCTTGCCGTTGATGGTTGCCGTGGTGAAGTCGTCTCCATCGCTGCCATAGGCATAGTCGCTGGCGTCGCCGTAACCGCCACCATACAGGCTCTGCAACTTGGGCAGCTTGGTGACTGACTCGAAGCCGACAGAAGAACTGAACTCCACGCCGAGACCTGTTGTCTTCTTGGCGCGCTTGGTGGTAATCATGATGACACCGTTGGAGGCGCGGCTACCGTAAAGGGCTGTAGCCGAAGCACCCTTCAATACGCTGATGTTCTCGATGTCGTCGGGGTTGATGTCCTGCACCAGGTTACCGTAGTCGTAACCGCCGCCACCGCGGGCAGTGGAAGTGGAGTTGTTGTCGGAACCCTCGATAGGCACACCGTCAACGACGAACAGGGGCTGGTTGCTGCCGGAGAGGGAGTTGGCGCCACGGAGCAGCACCTTGGAGGAACCGCCCATGCTGCCTGCGCTGGAGGAGATGCTGAGACCAGCCACCTTACCCTGCAGGGCATTGACGGGGTTGCTGAGACCGCCGCGTGACTTCAGCATCTCGTCGCCGTTCAGCTCTGTCACGGCGTAACCGAGCGCCTTCTTCTGGCGCGATACGCCAAGGGCTGTCACCACCACATCGTCCAATGCGTTGTTCTCGCCCTCCAGATAGATTTTCATGTTAGACTTGGCGGTCACCTTCTGGGGCTTCATGCCCAGATAAGAGATGACCAACTTGGAGTTCCCGTTGGGAGCTACCAAAGTAAAGTTACCGTCCACGTCAGTTACGGTTCCTGTCTTGGTTCCCTCAATCTTGACGGACGCGCCAATCACCGGCGCACCGTCTTCCTGAGAAATGACCTTACCTGTAACGGTAGTTTGTGCAAGGGCAAGGCTCGTACTGAGCAATACCCCGCCCATTACCATGGTTAATCTTTTTACCATAATTTCTCTCTTAAAAAATTAAACAACGTACAAATATCGGGTGCAAAGGTATAAACTTTTGCTTAATTAAACAAATTTTTAGTAAACAAAATGACAGAAAAGAATAAAAAAGCTAACTTTTTGTATTGTTTCGGTGGTTTTAGGTAACTTTGCTGCATGTTTACTCGCATATTTGCTTGCAGGGGATAAAAAGAACTGTCCATCGCGCCCTTCAGGGTGTGATGGACAGTTACCTTATTCCTTTATAATCCACTCCAATGTGTTCACCTCGTCCTTCAGGGAGAAGTTCATGCCCACCTTCACCACGGGCTTGCCCTTCAGCTTGAAGGAGTCGGCGTAGTGCTTCGCCTCTATCTGGGCGAGCGCCTCCTCCACGCTCTTGTTGAATTTCAGCTCCATCACATAGACGGTGGTCTTCGTCTCCAGGGTGAGGTCGATCCTGCCCTTCGCTGTACGCTGCTCCACGAGGATCTTGTAATTCGTGAGCAGGGCGAACATGATGTAGAGCGTCTGCTGCCAGTGGCCCTCGTAGTGGGTGTTGTCGCAGTAGGGGACGGTCTCCAGGAAGTCGGCAAGCAGCTGCAGGGC
>CAVCCB010000176.1:0-3982 GCA_963600595.1 Subdoligranulum sp. APC924/74
GCCTGATGAAGATAGATGCGGAGATGGGTACGGTGCTCGCCGACCATCTGCAGGGCACGCTCCCTGCCATCTCGCTGGTGGGAGAACCTTCATTAACCACAGCTTTCATGAACGATTCCGTGCCTGTACTCATCTTCGCCCAGCAGGTGAATGGCTTGGGCAAGGCAGGCGATGTCTTCCTCGGTATATCTACTTCGGGCAACAGCAAGAACGTGCTCTATGCTGCAGTGGCGGCGAAGTCGAAGGGGCTGAAGGTTATCGGACTGACGGGACAGAACGAGAACCAGCTGGAAAAGTATGCGGATGTCTGCATCCATGTGCCGGAGACGGAGACGTATAGGATTCAGGAATTGCATCTGCCAGTGTACCACTGTCTGTGTCTGATGCTTGAAGAGAAGTTTTTCGGTAATTAAAAATCTCCCACAGATCTCACAGATTAACACAGATTTTTCGTATGAAAGTAATACTTATGGCAGGCGGTAGGGGAACCCGTATCGCCGAGCTTTTTCCCAATATTCCCAAGCCTCTGATACCAGTGGCTGGCATGCCCATTCTTGAGCGGGAAATCAGGTCTCTATGCGCTCAAGGTTTTAACGACATCATCTTGACCGTAGGCTATCTTGCCGACAAGATTATTGCCTATTTTGGAGATGGCAGTCAGTGGGGCGCAAAGATTGATTATTTCGTAGAAGAGACTCCTCTTGGCAATGCCGGCGCATTGTTCAGGCTAAGGGACAAGATAGGTGATGAGCCGTTCCTCCTTCTGAATGCGGATGCAGCATTCGATGTTGATTTCAATCGTATGGTTGCATTCCATAAGGCGCATGGAGGACTTGTCACGCTGTTTACCCATCCCAATTCGCATCCTTACGATAGCGGACTGATTATCGCAGACAAGAACGGCAATGTGGAGAAATGGCTTGCCAAGGAGGACGAGCGTCCGCAATGGTATGACAACCGTGTGAATGCGGGTCTTCATGTGATAGACCCAAAGGTTTTGGATATGGGTCTGGAATCTCTTGAAACCAGCGAAGAGACCGGGTTGCCAAAAGGAAAGGTGGACTTGGACCGGCAGATACTCAAACCGTTGTGTGGATCGAACCAGATGTTCTGTTATGACAGTCCTGAATATGTAAAGGATATGGGTACGCCGGAACGTTTCCATCAAGTGGAGGCGGACTATAAAAACGGGGTTGTTCATGCAAAGAACCTCAGTAACAAGCAGAAAGCCATATTCCTTGACCGCGACGGAACCATCAATAAATACGTAGGCTTCCTACGCCATATTGATGACTTTGAACTGATAGAAGGAATCGCTGAGGCAATCAAGCTGATTAACCAAAGCGGTTATTTGGCTATCGTTGTCACCAACCAGCCAGTGATAGCAAGAGGCGAGGTCTCTTGGGAAGAACTCAATGAAATACACAAGAAGATGGCAACCCTCTTGGGTAAGGAAGGGGCCTATGTTGACGGCCTTTACATCTGCCCTCATCATCCGGACAGGGGATTTGAGGGAGAACGGCCTGAATACAAGATAGATTGCGATTGCCGCAAGCCCAAGCCCGGACTCTTGCTGCAAGCCGCCAAAGACTTCCACATCGACTTGTCGGAGTCGTATATGATAGGTGACAGCCATCGGGATGTGGAGGCTGGCGAGAATGCCGGGGTGAAGGCAAGTGTGAAGGTAGAAGAGAATGAGGCTGGCACTTTGTTGGCAGCCGTGAAAAGTATCATAGAATAAGGATGGAATCTATATATTTGTTGAACGTAAGGATAGACAACCTTACATCGAAGGAATTGCTGGAGCAGTTGACCCACGGCGTGTTGGTGACACCCAACATCGATGACATTATGAAGCACCAGCACGACAGGGAGTTTCACGAGTGTGCCTCGAAGGCGGAGTTCTCCATCTGCGACAGTAAGGTGGTGAAGCTGATGTCTTCCGTCGCAGGCAAACCCTTGAAGGAAGCCATACCGGGTTCGAGTTTCTTCCCGATGTACTGCGACTATCATGCCAAGGATGAGCATATAAAAGTGTTCTTGCTTGGTGCCAAGGAAGGCGTGGCGGACATCGCCAAGGAAAAAATCAACAGGCGCATCGGGCGTGAAATCATCGTGGGCACGTATTCCCCTCCCTTCGGTTTTGAGAAGGACGGGAAGGAATGCCAGCATATCGTGGAGATGCTGCGGAGTTCGCAAGCCAATGTGGTGTTGGTGGGACTGGGCAATCCGAAGCAGACGAAATGGATATACAAGTACAAGGACCAGTTGCCGAATATCGACGTATTCATGGCACTGGGTGCCACTATAGACTTTGAGGCTGGCAACATCAAGCGTGCGCCGAAGATATTCCAGAAATTGGCGTTGGAGTGGTTCTATCGGTTCTGCATGGAGCCGAAACGCCTCTTCAAGCGTTACTTCGTGGACGATATGCAGTTCTTTTTCCACTTCGGAAAACAGCTTTTGGGGATATACAGGGATCCTTTCCGTAAACATTGATAATGCCATTGGGCAACTACTTTGGATTGGGTACAGCGAGGGCTGAATCACACTTGCTTGAGTGGTACAGCGAGGGCGCTGTACCTCCTACAGCAACCCATACTTGCCTGAAAAGGCAATTATAGGAGGTACGGCGCCCCCGCCGTACCACTCAGGCAAGGAATCGTATCTTCGTCCAAGAGAAATGTACCAACTTAATTGTTACTTAGTATTTTTCGATTGATTGTAGCATAAATTATGGCTAAAATCAAACTCTATGACTACCAGCAGAAGATGCTGGCAGACATCATTGCTGTGTTTTCCGGCTTAAGCCATGAGGTGTTTTATGGCTCTCGGAAGCAGCGGGAGAGGGTGGGGAACTCTGTGATGGTGCAGATGCCTACCGGAACCGGGAAGACCGTGGTGATGGCTGCAGTAGTGAAATGGTTCTGCGAGACACTGGAGGGGGATGTGTGGATCATCGCCCACAGGAAGGAGCTGGTGGAACAGGCTCAGCAAACTGTGAATCGGTTTTTCGAGTACTTCCGTATGACTCGACTGGCCAACAGGATAAAGGTGCTGTCGGTGCAGTGGCTCGCCCGACATGCCAAGGAACTGATGGATGAAAAGGTGGGGCTGATAATCGTGGACGAGGCGCACCATGCCGTGGCTCCTTCTTATCAGAATATCTTCGAGATGCACCGCACGGCCCTGAAAATGGGGATGACGGCAACGCCTTGCCGAATGAAAAAACAGTCTTTCTCCAAGCTCTTCTCCCAACTCCTGGTGTCGCCGCCTACCAGCGACTTTATAGAAAAAGGCTACTTGGCTCCCTACGACTATGTGGTGATAGGCAAGTACTCCATCGAGCAGTTG
Source organism: Subdoligranulum sp. APC924/74 (assembly GCA_963600595.1). Lineage (GTDB taxonomy): Bacteria > Bacteroidota > Bacteroidia > Bacteroidales > Bacteroidaceae > Prevotella. The sequence continues at coordinate 3,355 of CAVCCB010000176.1, forward strand.
AAGGTGGACAGCCTAAAGGCCCGTGGCGCCGACGGCGACTATGCGGTGCAGGAAATGGACGAGAAGCTGAATGTGACGGAAAGCATCAAGCGGCTCTATGAGAGCATGATGCAGTATGCCGGGGGACGGAAGGGCATCGTCTTTGCCATCGACATCGCCCATGCCCAGGTGATAGCCCGGTATTACGACCAGATGGGCATCAGGACTGTGGCCCTCGACAGCAACACGCCCGCCAAGAAGCGGCAGGAAATGGTGGAGGCGTTCAGGAAGGGGGAGCTGGACTGCCTGGTGAACGTGAACCTCTTCGACGAGGGCTTCGACTGTCCCGACGTGGAGTATATCCAGATGGCAAGGCCCACCTTGTCGCTCGCCAAATACCTGCAGATGGTGGGCAGGGGGCTGCGCATCAACAGGGAGAACAAGAAGAAGGTGTGCATGATTATAGACAATGTGGGCAACTACCGCAAGTTTGGCTTGCCCGACAAGTGGCGCAACTGGGCCGGTATGTATGCGGGGCTGCGTGACGGCAAGGGCATCCTGCCTCCTTCGCTGAAGCCGGGCGTGAAGGTGGAAGGCGACGACGTGATGGTGACGGTGAAGCGTGCCGGCAACTACAAGAACATGACGC
>CAVCCB010000177.1:0-3887 GCA_963600595.1 Subdoligranulum sp. APC924/74
TCAATGGGCGCACCTTAATCTGCAGTTCCTGTTCCAGCTCGTCGAGCACATCGAAGGGGTCGCGTCCCTCGCGGTCCATCTTGTTGATGAAGATGATTACAGGCGTATTGCGCATACGGCACACCTCCATCAGCTTGCGGGTCTGTGCCTCCACACCCTTGGCGGAGTCCACCACGATGATGGCGGAGTCAACGGCTGTCAGGGTGCGGTAGGTGTCCTCGGCGAAGTCCTGGTGACCGGGAGTGTCGAGGATGTTCACCTTGTAGGGGTCGCCAGTCTGTCCGTCGGGGAGGTAGTCAAACTCCATCACGGAAGTGGAGACGGAGATACCGCGCTGCTTCTCGATGTCCATCCAGTCGCTGGTGGCGGTCTTGCGGATCTTGTTGCTCTTCACCGCTCCTGCCACCTGAATCTGTCCACCGAAGAGCAGGAATTTCTCTGTCAAGGTTGTCTTACCTGCATCCGGGTGCGAAATGATCGCAAACGTTCTTCTTCTTTGTATTTCGTTCATCTTAATTCTTAATTCTTAATTATCAATTCTTAATTATCACATGTCATCGTCCTCAAACTTCAGTCCTTCCGTGCGGTCCTTGATGTAATAGTCGCTCAACATCCCCACGAAGACACTGATCTCCTTCACGGCGCGCGCAGTCTCGGGAGTGATCTCCTTCTTCTGCAAGCGCAGCATCATCACGCCGTAGAGCGCATCCAGACACGTCTCTATCTCGTTCACCTCCTTGTCGCCCTTGTTGCGCAGTTCCACGATAAAGGGCAGCACCTTGTAATAGGCGGCATTGTAAAAGGGGAATTTGGAGCTTTGGAGAAGCATTCCGTGCAGGTCGATTACATCCTTTAGAAGCACCTTGTTGATATTCAGGTGTCCAGTCTCCCGCTTCCCCTCCTCGTTCATCATGCGCACGAGGTTGCCGAACCAGTCGGTCTCCTCGTCCTTCTGCTCCTCGGTGAAGTCGAAGCGGTCGATATACTGCTTGCGGATAACCGGCAGCGAACAGCCGTAGGCACGGATGATGTCCTCCACCTGCCACATGTACAACAGGTACTCGGCAATACTCTTCTTTCTTAATTCCTGTGCTACAAACATTTATCTTAATGTATAGTTTATAATGTATAATTTATAATTGCCTGCAGGCAAAGGCGTACGCCTAATTCTTAATTATTAATTCTTAATTATTAATTCTTAATTCCCTCAGAACGACGGGAGATGATACAGATTGAACGCCGTCCCTATGAGCGCAATGAGCGAGAAGATGATGACGATGCTTCCTATCACCTTATTAATAATAAGGATGCCGTTGGCGTCGAACTTGCCCCGGATCTTGTCGATGAGCCAGGTCAGCCCAAACCACCACAGCAAGGCTCCGAAGACAATGCTCAGGTAGCCCACGCCCATCTCAATCGGCATGTCGGGAACAACAAACGCAAACTGTGCGAAGGCGGCCATGAAGAGGAACACAATGAGCGGATTGGACAGCGTCACCAGGAAAGCCGTCAGACCGTTGTGGAACAGTGTGCCCTGCTTGCTGCTGCTCTTGTGCATATTCTTCATCGGGTCGCTCTTGAAACAGTAGATTCCGAACACCAGCAACAAGATGCTTCCCGATATCTGGAGATAGAACTTGTTCTGGGCATTGTTGACAAAATCCATCACAAAGCTCATGCCGAGACCAGTCAACAAGGCATAGACAATGTCGCTGCAAGCGGCACCGATGCCCGTGACGAAACCATACCAGCGACCCTTGTTCAAAGTGCGCTGGATACACAAAATACCGACCGGTCCCATCGGGGCCGAAGCGATAATACCTATGAGAATCCCCTTGAAAATAAAATCAAGAATGTTTATCTCTATTGGAAACACTAAATTCATACAGAGCGCAAAGTTACAAATTTTTGGGCATAACAAGCAAATTTTTCACTTAAAACTTTGTTTTGTGCAAAGTTTTTCCTATCTTTGCCCCAAGAATCTAAAAAGTAGCAACAAAAATTCTAACTTAAATAAAGAAATACATGACAGAAAATGCTCTTAAGCCGTATGTTATCGGATTGGACCTGGGTGGTACCAACTCTGTTTTTGGCATCGTGGATGCTCGCGGCGAGATCAAAGCCACCACTGCTATCAAGACAGGCGGTTATGACAACGTGGAAGATTACGTGAAAGCTTCTGTAGAAGCACTGAAGCCCATCATCGACACTGTCGGCGGACTGGGCACCATCAAGGCTATGGGTATCGGTGCGCCCAACGGCAACTACTACACCGGAACCATTGAGTTCGCCCCCAACCTCCCCTGGGCGCACAACGGCGTAGTGCCCTTGGCAAAGCTGTTCAGCGAAGCCCTCGGCGGCATCCCCGTGGCTCTGACCAACGACGCCAATGCCGCTGCTCTCGGTGAGATGACCTATGGCGTGGCACGTGGCATGAAGAACTTTATCGACATCACCCTCGGCACGGGCGTCGGCTCCGGCATCGTGATCAACAGCCAGATGCTCTATGGCTCCGACGGCTTCGCCGGCGAGCTGGGCCACGTCATCGTGGACCGCAGCGAGAAGGCACGCCAGTGCGGTTGCGGCCGCAAGGGTTGTCTGGAGACTTATTGCTCTGCCACAGGTGTGGCCCGCACGGCACGCCTCTTCCTGGAGGAAAGCGACGAGCCTTCATTGCTCCGCGACATGAAACCCGAGGACATCACCTCTTATGACGTGAGCGTCGCTGCAGGCAAGGGCGACGAGCTTGCCAAGCGCGTATACGACTTCACCGGCAGGATGCTCGGTGCTGCATGCGCCAACTTTGCAGCCTTCTCCGCTCCCGAGGCATTCGTGTTCTTCGGTGGTCTCACCAAGGCGGGCGACCTCCTGATGAAGCCTCTCAAGGAACAGTATGACAAGGAAATCCTGAAGATTTACAAGGGCAAGGCAAAGTTCCTCATCTCCACACTCGACGGCAGCTCTGCAGCTGTCCTCGGTGCCAGTGCCGTGGGTTGGGAAATCTAAGATAGATTGAACATATTGTCATAATCTTATAAAGAAAGGTGTGCTCACTTGACGTGGCACACCTTTCTGCTTTTCTTTTTCATTAAAGACAGTTTCTATGAGTTTCAATGCCTGAAACTATTGGTTTCATAGGGAGAAACTCGGAGTTTCAGACTTTGAAACTCCTTGAAACTTACCAGACTGTTCCCAATTCAACCTTGAAGCCAGTTCTTGACCATGGTCTTGCCATCGGGGGTCAAGACGCTCTCGGGGTGGAACTGGATGCCGTGGATGTCATAATTTTTGTGTTTCAAACCCATGATGCAACCGTCATCGCTCACCGCCGTCACATCAAGGCACTCGGGGAAATTACTCCTGTCGACCACCCAAGAATGGTAACGCCCTATCTCTATACGCTTGGGAAGACCGGCGAAGATGGGGTCATTGCCAAACTGTGTGCAGGGTGTCGCCACGCCATGGTACACGTCGCTGAGGTTGGTAAGTTTGGCACCGAACACCTCCCCTATCGCCTGATGCCCCAGGCAAACGCCCAGCATCGGCTTTCTGCCGGCGTAATGCTTGATGACATCCAGCAAGAGTCCTGCCTCGGAAGGGATTCCGGGACCGGGACTTAATATAATCTTGTCGAAACGGTCAAGCTCACCCAGCAGGAACTGGTCGTTACGATAGACTGTCACGTCAGCACCGAGTTCCTTCACCAAATGCGCAAGGTTGTAGGTGAAGGAGTCATAATTGTCTATGATTACTACTTTCATTTCTTTCAATGTTAAATGTTAAGTGTGGAATGTTAAATTCCTCACTCTACAGTTGCTCCGCAATATGGATTGCCTTTGTCAAGGCACCTAACTTGTTGTTACACTCTTCCAGCTCATACTGGTCGT
>CAVCCB010000178.1:0-3744 GCA_963600595.1 Subdoligranulum sp. APC924/74
ATATAACATATTGTTATGTCTGCTACTGTGCACGCTTACAATATAACACAACAACCCATAAATACCATAACAAATCAACACATTTAGCAAAGCTACACTGTATTTACCGCAATACGAACTACACATTATCATATATAATAGGCTCACACCGCCAAGAGCAACAATACCAAAGAAAAAAAGCAGAGCATGTTCCTAACATCAAAAAAAACACCGATATTCGCTATGCACATTCACCAAACTATCTATTAACTGGCAGTCAGAAAACAGGAACAAAACGACATCCACATTCTAAAAACCACCCGTTCACCTTCCGAGTACCTTACCTAATTTCTTGTTTTTTATAAAATATTTCATATTGTAAGCATACAACCACCCAAACCTTACAACCCGCCAATATACAATAGTGTTTATATAACATATTATTACTACAGCCTTAATACAAGCGCAAAACGCCCTTTTTTATTCGTATAGCATTACAGAAAGTTGTAATTTTGCAGCTAATCTGTAACAAAGTGTTACAAATAACCATAAAAGAAAGCAAAACAGATATTATGTGTGGAATAGTCTCAATCTTTAACATTCAGGACCAAACACCTGAATTGCGACAGCAAGCCCTTCGTATGAGTCAGAAAATCCGTCACCGCGGACCAGATTGGAGTGGTATTTATTGTGGCGGTTCTGCTATCTTGGCGCACGAACGTTTGAGTATCGTTGACCCCGAGAGTGGTCGTCAGCCTTTGTTCTCACCAGACAAGAAACAGGTACTTGCCGTAAATGGCGAGATTTACAACCATCAGAATATCCGTGCACGCTTCGCCGGCAAGTACCAGTACCAGACAGGTTCAGACTGCGAAGTGGTTCTTTCCCTTTATCGCGAAATGCGCGAGGATACCGACTTTTCCACATTAGTATATAAGAACGAGGATGCTGTACACAATCGTATCGTCAAGATGCTGGAACAGCTCAATGGCATCTTTGCCTTTGCCCTCTACGACGCAGAGCGTGACGAATTTCTCATCGCCCGCGACCCTATCGGCGTAATTCCTCTTTATATTGGCTTCGACAAGGACGGCAAGGTGTTCGTGGCATCCGAACTGAAGGCGCTCGAGGGTCAGTGCGACCACTACGAGCCATTCCTCCCCGGACATTATTATTATAGCAAGACGCCGGGCATGAAGCGTTACTATACTCGCGATTGGTTCGAGTATGCCACCATGCAGCAGCAATATGAAATCGATGACCAGAAGGCTGCCGCCGACCAGCTCGCCGATGCAGAGGCAAAGGACAAGGCTGAGGCTGCCGAGTCTGGTAGCAAGACAGCTGTAGATGAAATCCACGATGCCTTGGAGGCTTCCGTGAAACGCCAGTTGATGAGCGACGTGCCTTACGGCGTACTCCTCAGTGGCGGTCTCGACTCTTCCGTCATCTCCGCCATCGCACAGAAATACAGCAAGTATCGTATCGAAAACGGTGAGCAGACCAAGGCATACTGGCCACGCCTCCACTCCTTTGCAGTGGGTTTGAAGGGTGCGCCCGACTTGGCAAAGGCGAAGCTCGTAGCCGACCATATCGGCACTGTTCACCACGAGATCAACTATACCATCCAGGAGGGCTTGGATGCCATCCGTGATGTCATCTACTTCATCGAGACCTACGACGTGACCACTGTTCGCGCCTCCACACCGATGTACCTCCTCGCCCGTGTCATCCGAAGCATGGGTATCAAGATGGTGCTCTCCGGTGAGGGTGCCGACGAGGTGTTTGGCGGTTACCTCTACTTCCACAAGGCACCGGGTGCCAAGGAGTTCCACGAGGAGACCGTCCGCAAGCTCGGCAAGCTCTATATGTACGACTGCCTCCGTGCCAACAAGAGTTTGGCGGCATGGGGCATCGAGGGCCGTGTGCCCTTCCTCGACAAGGAGTTCCTCGACGTGGCGATGGGCATGGACCCCAGACTGAAGATGTGCCCCGGCAAGACGATGGAGAAGAAGGTGGTGCGCGAGGCATTCGCCGACCTGCTTCCCGAGGAGGTGGCTTGGAGACAGAAGGAACAGTTCTCCGACGGTGTAGGCTATTCATGGATTGACACCCTGAAGCAGATTACTGCCTCCGCCGTGAGCGACGAGCAGATGGCGCATGCAGCAGAGCGTTTCCCCATCAACCCCCCACAGAACAAAGAGGAATACTACTATCGCTCCATCTTCGCCGAGCACTTCCCCAGCGACAGTGCCGCCAAGAGTGTACCCAGTGTACCGAGCGTGGCTTGCTCCACAGCCGAGGCATTGGCATGGGATGCCTCCTTCAAGAACCAGAACGACCCCAGCGGTCGTGCCGTGGCAGGTGTGCATGAGCAGGCGTATAAGTGATTTTTTGGAGTTAAAGGAGTTAAGGAGTTAAAGGAGTTAAGACAATAGTCTTGTTGATAGAAATGTAAAGATAGTCTTGATTTTCTAAAAAACTCAAGCAATAAAAGCTGTTGTCTTAACTCCTCAGCGACCGAAGGGAGCGATAACTCCTTAACTTCTTTAACTCCCCCTATTAGCAACAAAAGTAAATAACCGATATAAAACGAACAAGAAATGGAAAAAGGATTGTACAGTTCAGCCTATGAACACGATGCGTGTGGCGTAGGTATGGTGGTTAACATCCACGGCAACAAGAGTCATGAGCTGGTCGATAACGCCTTGAAGGTACTCGAGAATATGCGCCACCGCGGCGCCGAGGGTGCCGACAACAAGACGGGTGACGGTGCCGGTATCATGCTCCAGATTCCGCATGAGTTTATTCTTCTTCAGGGTATCCCTGTGCCAGAGAAGGGAAAATATGGCACGGGTCTCATCTTCTTGCCTAAGGACGAGAAGAAACAGCAGGACATCCTCTCCATCATGATCGAGGAGATTGAGCGCGAGGGATTGCAGTTGATGCACCTGCGCAATGTACCTACCAACCCCGAGTGTCTTGGTGAGGCAGCCCTGAGCAACGAACCTGCCATCAAACAGGTCTTTATTACCGGTGTCACCGATGATAAAGTACCAGTCTTCGAGCGCACGCTCTATCTCATCCGCAAACGCATCGAGAAACGTGTCACCGATCCTGATTTCTACATCTGTTCGCTTTCCAATTCGAACATCGTCTACAAGGGTATGCTAAGCAGCCTCCAGCTGCGCCAGTACTACCCCGACTTGACCAATAATTACTTTACGAGCGGCTTGGGGCTCGTTCACTCCCGCTTCTCTACCAACACGTTCCCAACATGGAGCTTGGCCCAGCCTTTCCGTTTGTTGGCGCACAATGGTGAGATCAATACCATCCGTGGCAACCGCGGTTGGATGAAGGCGCGCGAGAGTGTGTTGAGCAGTGAGGCTTTGGGCGACATCCGCGACATTTCACCTATCGTGCAACCTAACATGAGCGACTCTGCCAGTCTTGACAACGTGTTTGAGTTCTTCGTGATGAGTGGTTTGTCGTTGCCTCACGCCATGGCAGTCATGGTACCTGAGAGCTTCGATGACAAGAACCCTATCTCTGAGGACTTGAAGGCATTCTACGAGTATCACTCCATCCTGATGGAGCCATGGGACGGTCCTGCCGCACTGCTCTTCAGCGACGGTCGCTATGCCGGCGGTTTGCTCGACCGCAACGGTCTGCGTCCTGCACGTTACACCATCACCAAGAACGACATGATGGTGGTGGCATCCGAGGTGGGTGTGATGGACTTCGACCCAACGGAGATTGCCGAGAAGG
>CAVCCB010000179.1:0-3731 GCA_963600595.1 Subdoligranulum sp. APC924/74
ATAAAATATAGAATTGTGCATAAATTGCGCCATTTGCTTAGAAATAAAAACTCTAAAACCAATATATAATTATGGTAAAAATCACAAAGGAGGCGGCGCTCGCCTATCATGAGAATGGCCGCCCTGGAAAAATCGAGGTTAAACCAACTAAGCCTTATCACACACAGACGGATCTGAGCCTGGCTTACTCTCCCGGCGTAGCTTATCCATGTCTCGAGATCCAGCAGAATCCCGATGACGTTTACAAGTACACCGACAAGGGCAACCTGGTGGCTGTCATCAGCAACGGCACCGCAGTGCTGGGACTTGGCGACATCGGCGCCATGAGCGGCAAACCCGTTATGGAGGGCAAAGGACTCTTGTTCAAAATCTACGGTGGCATCGACGTGTTCGACATCGAGGTGGCAGAGAAAGACCCGGAAAAATTCTGTGAGACGATAGAGCGTATCGCTCCTTCCTTCGGTGGCATCAACCTGGAGGACATCAAGGCTCCGCAGTGTTTCTACATTGAGGAGCGCCTGAAGAAGAATCTCGACATCCCCGTGATGCATGACGACCAGCACGGTACCGCCATCATCTCCGCAGCAGGTCTGAAGAATGCCCTGGAGGTGGCAGGCAAGGACATCGCTAACGTGAAGATTGTGGTAAACGGTGCAGGCGCAGCTGCCATCAGCTGTACCAAACTCTACGTGGCACTCGGCGCCAAGGTGGAAAATATCGTGATGCTCGACTCAAAGGGCGTCATCACCAGCGACCGCGAGAACCTGACCGAGCAGAAGAAGCTCTTTGCTACCGACCGCCGCGACATCCACACCCTCGAAGAGGCTGTGAAGGGTGCAGACGTGTTTGTAGGACTGAGTAAGGGAAATGTGCTCTCCCAGGACATGATTCGTTCCATGGCAGAAAGCCCCATAGTCTTCGCACTCGCCAACCCTGTTCCTGAAATCAGCTACGAGGATGCAATGGCAAGCCGTCCCGACGTACTGATGTCTACCGGACGCTCTGATTATCCCAACCAGATCAACAACGTGATTGGTTTCCCGTATATCTTCCGTGGTGCGCTCGACGTTCATGCCCGCGCCATCAACGAAGAGATGAAGATGGCTGCCGTACATGCCATAGCAGACCTCGCCAAGCAGCCCGTGCCCGACGTGGTGAACGAGATTTATCACGTCAATGACCTCACTTTCGGTCCCAAATACTTCATCCCGAAACCTGTAGATCCACGTCTCATCACAGAGGTGAGTGCAGCCGTGGCAAAGGCAGCCATCGAGAGCGGTGTGGCCCGTACGCCCATCACCGATTGGGACGCCTACAAGCAGCGCCTGCGTGAGTTGCTGGGTCTTGAGACCAAGCTCACCCGCAAGCTCCACGACACTGCCCGCCGTCACCCACAGCGCGTAGTGTTTGCCGAGGGTGCAAACCCCACCATGCTGAAGGCTGCCGTACAGGCTAAGACGGAGGGTATCTGCCAGCCTATCCTGCTTGGCAACCCCGACCGTCTTAATAGAGTTGCATCACGCCTGAAGCTCGACCTCGAGGGCGTGGAGATTGTAGACATGCGTGCTGACAACGAACAGGGGCGTCGCGCCACCTTCGCCAAGCATCTGGCTGAGAAGCGCGCACGCGAGGGCTACACTTTCGAGGAGGCATACGACAAGATGTACGAGCGCAACTACTTCGGTATGTCCATGGTGGAGCAAGGCGATGCCGACGCTTTCATCACTGGTCTCTACACCAAGTACTCCAACACCATCAAGGTAGCCAAGGACGTTATCGGTATCCGCGAGGGATACAAGACCTTCGGCACCATGCACATCCTTAACACCGCCAAGGGTGTTTACTATATCTCTGACACATTAATTAACCGCCATCCTGACGAGGATATACTCGTAGACGTGGCAAAGCTGTCTGCCAGCACTGTGAAATTCTTCAATGACGAGCCTGTGATGGCAATGTTGAGCTACTCCAACTTCGGCACAGATGCCATAGGTTCACCCGTCAAGGTGAAGAATGCCGTTGCCAAGATGCAGGAGCAGTTCCCTGAACTCCCTATCGATGGCGAGATGCAGGTGAACTACGCACTCAACAAACAACTGCGTGACGAGAAGTATCCATTCTCTCGTCTGAAGGGAAAGGATGTCAACACATTGGTGTTCCCCACCCTGAGCAGTGCCAACAGCGCCTACAAGCTCTTGCAGGCTTTGAGCCCCGACGCAGAGATTATCGGCCCCATCCAGATGGGTCTGAACAAGCCTATCCACTTCACCGACTCCGAGAGCAGCGTGCAGGATATTGTCAACATTACTGCCGTCGCTGTGATTGATGCCTATGTGGAGAAAATCAAAAAACAGAAATAAAGAACTGATTTCTGCTTTTTGCTATAAAAAACGCCCTGTAGAGGTAGGAAGCACATTGGCTTCCGTTCCCTCTGCAGGGCGATTTTCTTGTTTAGTACTCCACCTCGTTGTTTACCATTTTCTCGGTGTCCCAAGGGGCAGGCGCACCACCCAAGTAACGGTGGAACCAGTCGAGATGCGCATTGTAGTAGAGAGGCATAGACTTGAGGTTGCTGGGCCAGTGCCCGTCATACTTCAGTACAATGAGACGCGAGGGGATGTTGAGTGTCTGCAGTGCGGTAAAATACTGCAGGCTTTGGGTATAGGGCACACGGTAGTCCAGTTCTCCCGTCATCACGAGTGTAGGCGTGGAGAAATTCTTGATGTATGAGGAGGGTGACCATTTCTCGTAGAGGTCGGAGTTGTAGGGCTGGCCTTGTAGCTCGAAGTTGGGGAACCACACCTCCTCCGTGCTGCCCCACATGGAACGCAGGTCGTACACGCCCATCATCGAGGCGAGACACTTGAATCGCTTGGTATGTCCCTGCAACCAGTTCATCATATAGCCGCCGTAAGACCATCCCATCGCTCCCATCCTCGTGGAGTCGACATATTCGAGGGTGGCCAACTTGTCTGTTACCTTCATCACGTCCTCAAACACCTTGCCGCCCCAGTCTCCGGAGATGGCACGGGTGAAAGCCTGACCATAGCCCGTGGAACCATGAGGGTTGGGGTAGGCTACCACATAGCCTGCGGCGGGATACACCTGCCAGTCGCCACGGAAGGAGTTCATCCACTGCATCTGCGGACCGCCATGCACATTGATAATCAAAGGATATTTCTTGCCGGCATCGAAGTCGTGGGGCTTCACGATGAACACCTGCACCTTGTCGCCACTGGCACCGTCCACCCAGATGCTCTCCGACGGGCGAATGTCCACCTCGTCCTCCAGTTGCTGGTTGAGAAAGGTAATCTGCTGCTCCTTGCCGCTCGCCTCTGGCACCCCACTCCACTTCTTCATCTGCTGGCGATAGAGCGCAGAAGGCTTGCCCGTAGTGCTGTAGGCATAGTAGACCATGCCCTTGCTGTCGAAGTCAAACTCCGAGATGGCCTTTCCGGTGATGACGGGCGAGAAGGCCTGCTTGGCGATGTCGAGCTTGTAGAGCGGCTTCGTCCCCTCCACCTCGCCGAGGAAGTAGATGCTCTTGCTGTCGGGAGCCCACTTGTAGTCGTCCACCCAGTTGTCGAACTTCTCTGTCAGCACGGTCGACTTCTTAGTTTCCCGGTCGTAGAGGGCGAGGCGGAACCGGTCCGACTCATAGCCCGGCACCTGCTGTAGGCGATAGGCGATATACTTGCCGTCGGGCGAATAAGTGGGCGTTCCGTCCCAAG
>CAVCCB010000180.1:0-3730 GCA_963600595.1 Subdoligranulum sp. APC924/74
AAAGATTGTCTGATATTTTGTTTCTTTATTTTTTTATATATAATAACTATCTACAGTTGATGGTCTTTAAATTGAATACGCCTTGGAAATAGGATGAAGGATGTGAATGAAACTGCGCCAAAATCGTGGAAAAATTAATGTTTTGGCGTATTATAGACTCTATAATGCGCCAAAATGTTATAAAATAGAATATTTTGGCGCGGTTACAGCAAGATAAACCAAACTTTTTTCGTAAATTTGCACCATAAATGGAATTGTGTAAAAGCTTATGGTACAATTGATAGGAAGAGAAAAAGAACAAGAACTACTCCGGAAATACATAGATAGCGACCGCTCAGAGTTCATCGCTGTCTATGGTAGGCGACGTGTGGGCAAGACTTTCTTGGTTACGGAGACATTCAGAGGAGCCTTGACTTTTGATATGACAGGTGTCATAGATGGAGACAAGGATGACCAGCTGGTGTCTTTCAATGTGGCTCTCAAAGAGAGTGGCTATGTGGGAAAGAGGGTGACGGAATGGTATGGGGCTTTTGAGGCACTGAAGGAAGTGGTGAAGAAGGTTCCCCAGGATAAGCCTGCCATTATTTTTATGGATGAGTTGCCTTGCCTCGATACCCCCCGGTCGGGACTGGTAAAGGCTTTGGACTTGTTTTGGAATGGGTGGGCTAATCGGCAAGGGAACGTCAAACTGATTGTTTGCGGGTCTGCCACCACATGGATTGTCGACCATATTATCGACAACCATGGAGGGTTGCACAATCGCATCACCCACGAGATGCACATTCACCCTTTCTCCTTGCATGATACGGAAGAATATCTGACAACCCATGGCTTTAAGTGGAACCGGCTGACGATGGCGCAAACATACATGGTGCTTGGGGGGATTCCTTATTACCTGAGTTTGCTGGACAATGCACAAAGTCTTCCTGCCAACATCGACCGATTGTTCTTTTCCCGTGACGCTGAACTGAAGAAGGAGTTTGACAGACTGTTTAAGTCTCTGTTCAAGAGTCCACAGTCGTATGTGGAAATCATCCAACTGCTTGCCAACAACAAGAAGGGATTGACACGAAAGGAAATCAGCGGGAAGTTGAAGAAGGAGACGGGTGGTCACCTCTCCAAACTCTTGGTGAATTTGGAGAACTGCGACTTCATTCGCAAGTATAATGTGAGGGAACGAAAGATAAACAGCAATAATGGTATCTATCAGCTCACTGACTTCTACATTCAGTTCTACCATGATTTCTGTGGAAAGCATACCACGGATGAGCATTATTGGGAGAACTCCATCAATTCGTCGAAGCAGAACACATGGTATGGGCTTGCATACGAACGATTGTGTATGGCGCATATTCCGCAGGTCAAGGAAGCCTTGGGCATTCAGCGCATCCGGACGGAGTATTATTCCTGGAGGAGCAAGGAGAGTGTGCCTGCGGCTCAAGTGGACCTGATTATAGAGCGTGCCGACCAGATCATCAGTCTGTGTGAAATCAAGTACAGCAAAGGACTCTATTCGCTCGATGCGAAGGAAGAGGAGCGTTTGCGCAACCGAATAACTGACTTTTCCGAGGAGACCAAGGTGAGGGAGGCTGTGCAACTCGTGTTGATAACTACCTATGGTGTGAAAGAGAATGTTCATTCTTCGGAAGTGAATGACAGTGTGGTGCTCGATGATTTGTTTAAACCTTAAAATGACAGGGCGAACGTTTCAAAATACGTTCGCCCTGTGTAATTTATTTCAGGTATTCCACTAATTTCTTCACGGCTCTTGCCCTGTGGCTGATGCCGTTCTTTACTTCCTCTCCCAGTTCGGCGAAGCTCTTGTCGTAGCCTTCGGGGATGAAGAGAGGGTCGTAGCCGAAGCCTTCCGTGCCATGCTTCTCCGTGGCGATGGAGCCGTTGACGATGCCCTCGAACTGGTGTATCTTCTTGATGCTGGTGCAGCCGCAGGGACATACGTCTTTCTTTTCTATATAGCAGATGACTGTGCGGAAACGGGCCTTGCGGTTGTCCTTGCCGTTGAGTTCGCGCAGGAGTTTCTCCATGTTGGCATTACTGTCGTGGTCGGTACCCTCCGCATAACGGGCACTGTGAACACCGGGTGCGCCGTCCAGCGCTTCCACCTCCAGACCTGTATCGTCGGCGAAGCAACTGATGTGGTAATGGTCATATACATACTGTGCCTTCTGCAAGGCGTTTTCTTCCAGGGTGGCACCAGTTTCGGGAATATCCACATCGCATCCTATCTCCTTCAGGGACACTACCTCGTAGGCACTGCCCAAGATGTCGCGGATTTCCTGCAGCTTATGCTGGTTGTTGGTTGCAAAAACGATCTTCATGTTAGTTTATAGTTAAGAGTTTATAGTTAAGAGTTTAGAGTTTATAGTTAATAGTTAATAGTTAATAGGAGGCTAACGCCATCAGCAACAATGCCCTATAAACTCTAAACTATAAACTATAAATTGTTAACTGTTAATTTGCTCCAAGTCTTTCTTCTTGATTTTCACTTTCATCTCGTCGAATCCCTCGCCGTATACACCGATGACGGAGCTTTGGCTCACGAAGGCGTTGGGGTCGATAATCTTGACGATACGGAAGATGTTGGTACTCTCGTTCTTCTTTGCCAGAATACACAGCACCTTCACCTCGTTGCCCGTATACCAGCCATGACCGTCGAGGATGGTGACACCGTGGTCCATCTGGGTGCCGATGGTGTCGGCTATCTCCTGGAATTTCTTGCTGAATATCATGAACTGCACACTCTCACGGCGGGCGTTCATCACATAGTCGAGCACCACGTTCTCCACGAGGATGGTGCAGAGACCGAACACCACCTTGCGGATGGCGGCGATGGTGTCGAAGCCCGGCTTGTCCTTGAAGACGAAGAAAGAACTTGACACGATGAGGAAGTCGACGAAGATGAGCACGCGACCCAAGGAGATGTTGTGATACTTGTTGACTACCGCCGCGATGATGTCGGTGCCGCCCGTACTTCCGTTGTGCAGGAAGACCATGGCGAGGGAGATACCCGTGCAGCAACAGCCGATGAGGAGCGACATGAATTCCTGTCCCTCGCCCAGCAGTTGGGTCATCTCACCGTGGGGACCCGTAGCCCAGTCTTGTGCCAAGGCAAGGAAGAAAGAGAGCATGAAGATGGCATAGACCGTCTTGACCATGAACTTAAATCCGAGTACCTTCAATGCCAAGGCAAGCAACACCACGTTGATCACGAAGTAAGAGAGGTAGATGGGGATGTTGGTGCCATAGTAGATGACGGCGGCAAGACCGGTCACTCCTCCCGTCACAATCTGGTAGGGCAAGAGGAAGAGGGTGAAGCCGAAGGTGTACAACAGCAAGCCAAGGGTTATGTAGAAATAATCCTTGAACTCATTCTTGATGTTTTGATGAATTGCTAACTGCATATTTCTTAAATTTTTATTATCACCCAAAGTGCAAAAAGGAGCTAAGACAAATACTTTTGCTACATAGGCGAAGCAGCACGAAACGCTTTTGTCTTAACTCCTTTTACATATTGTTTTCTAAAAGCGAATTACTTTTTCAACACGACGTTGACGATTTTCTTGGGCACCACGATGACCTTCAGCACGTTGAAGCCCTCCAGGTATTTCTGGCTCTTCTCGTCGGCGAGCACCTGCTTCTGGATTTCCTCGTTGTTGGTGTCCACGGGGAAGGTCATCTGGAAGCGTGCCTTGCCGTTGAAGGAAACGGT
>CAVCCB010000181.1:0-3681 GCA_963600595.1 Subdoligranulum sp. APC924/74
GCGGCGACTGGCAGCTCCTCGCCAAGGGTGTGGATGCCAGCAACCTGAGCACCCAAAAGAGTGGCGGTTTCCTCGGAGCCTGCATCGGACTCTACGCTAGCTCGGACAAGGAATAAATTCTTTGATCTTTACTTATAAAAAGGCTCCTCGATTGGGGGAGCCTTTTTCATGATGGCATTGATCAGGAAAAGAGACCTCGTGAACACTGAGTGTTAGGATGATACATTTCCACAAATCACGGAATTAAAATCCACAAATCACGGAATTAAAATCTATAAGTTACGGAATTTTAATCCTCAAATTACGGAAACCCTCTATTTTGTTTGGTGAATTTGATTTTTCTGCTTAAATTTGCAGCCACAAAATCAATAGATTAGCACTATGTCACAATTTGAATATAAACCACGTATTGCAGATGCTGTATTGGAGAAAAAGATTAAATCTTCGGGTGCTGTTCTTGTAGAAGGCCCAAAATGGTGTGGCAAGACAACAACAGCAGAGCAGCATTCCAAGAGTGTGAATTATGTATCAGATCCTGTCAATCTCAATAAAAATATGATTTTGGCGGAGATGAATATTAATACCCTTCTTGAAGGAGAGAAGCCAAAGTTGCTTGACGAATGGCAAATAATACCGCAGCTATGGGATGCTGTACGATTTGCCGTGGACCATAGCAAAGGTATAGGACAGTTTATCATGACAGGTTCTGCCGTGCCCCTTGACCAGGATAAACAGTCTAAAATTCATCATACTGGTACGGGGCGCATCACAAGTCTAAGAATGCGCCCTATGTCTTTATGGGAATCTGGTGATAGTAACGGCGAGGTGAGTCTCGCCACGCTTTTTCAAAATCCAGGTACTCAAATATATAGCGAGGCAAAAGCTCAGCTTGAAGATATCGCTTTCTTGATATGTAGGGGAGGTTGGCCTATTGCAACGACACTAGACCCCGAATATGCTTTGGAAACAGCATTTTCATATTTCAAGGCGGTCGCTGATACCGATATTTCTCGTGTGGATGGTATTTCGCGAAGTTCTTCGAGGACGCGTCGCCTGATGCGTTCGCTAGCTCGTCATCAAGGTACGCAGGTTACGATAGCTGGTATCAAGGCTGATATGATAGCGAATGATACAGAAACTCTAGATGTTGACACCGTAGCATCATATATTGAAGCACTGAAGAAGATTTTTGTCATAGAAGATATGGAGGCTTGGAATCCAAATTTGCGTTCCAAGGCTGCTATTCGTACTAGTGATACAAGGTATTATGTTGATTCTTCTATAGCAACAGCGGCTCTTGGAGTTGGGCCAGCCGATTTGGTTAAGGACCTCAATACAATGGGACTGTTTTTTGAAACCATGGCAGTGCGTGATTTGCGTGTATATGCTCAGGCACTTGATGGAGATGTCTTTCATTACAGAGATAGCAATGGTTTGGAATGTGACGCTGTAATTCACTTACGAAATGGGCAATATGGATTGGTGGAAATCAAACTTGGTGGACAAAAACTGATAGACGAAGGTGTTAGTACCTTAACCAAATTTGAGTCTTCAATAGATACAGACAAGATGAAGGCTCCATCGTTCAAAATGATATTGACGGCAGTCGGCAATATTGCCTACAAGCGAGAAGATGGAATATACATTGTTCCTATAAGTTGTTTGAAGGATTAACTTAAAGTACTAAAAGAAAATACCAAGTAAAAGGATATAGGCGCAAAGAGTCGCTTGCGCCTATAACTACATTTACTTGTTCTTGACTATATCCAACGTAATTTTTCCTACCCAGATGGCACTCTTGCCGTTTTGGTCGATAGGCACGTCCTGTCCGTCGAGGTTCTTCAAGTATTCGAGATTCTTGAAGTAAGTGTGGCTGTGGCCGCCCAGCACGAGGTCGATACCCCGGGTGCCTGGCACCAGTTCGGTGTCGTCGATGCCGTCGATGTCCCAACCCAGGTGGGAGAGGCAGATGACCACGTCGCATTTCTCCGTTTTCTTCAACAGCTCCGCCGTCTCGTTTGCCTTCTGGATGGGGTCGAGATATTTGAGGCAACCGTAGTTTGCCTCGCTCACCAGTCCCGCCATCTCGGGACAAACGCCGAAGACACCTATCTTCAGGCCCTTGCGCTTGAGGATGACATAGGGTTTCACGATCTGGGCAAGTTCGGTGCCCGTGAAGTCGTAGTTGCTGCACACGATGGGGAACTTCGCCATCTTGAAGAGGCGCACCATGTTGTCGAGTCCGAAGTCAAACTCATGGTTGCCGATGGTGGCGGCATCGTATTTCATCTCGTTCATCAGCCCCACTTCCACGTCACCCTTGAAGAGCGTGTAGTAAGGGGAGCCTTGCGAGAAGTCACCACTGTCGAAGAGCAGCAGGTCGGGATCCTGCTTGCGTTCCTCCTTGATCATCGCCACCCTGCGCAGATAACCGCCACGGTCTGCCATCGCAGTGTCGGCGAGGTTGGGATTGAGGGGCATTACGCACGAGTGGGTGTCGTTGGTGTGGAGAATCACCAGTTTCTTCTGTGCCAGCACGTTCACGGCACAGATACATATAATAATGGATAGGATTACCTTTCTCATTCTCAATTCTTAATTATTAATTCTTAATTATTAATTCTTAATTATTAATTATTCATTATTTCGCATCTTCCCTCAATCTTCGAGCTGACGCTCTCGCCCTGGCGGGTCTTCTCGCGGAAGTAGTCCATGATGATGAAGCGCACGTTGTTCTCCTTTGCCTTGGGTGCCACCACGTCGGTTCCGCTCTTGAAGGCGGTGAGCTGGTCGTTGCCCTCGGCGAGATAGTCGAGGGTGGCGATGCGATAGCTCTTCTGCGGGTCGACAGGCTCTCCGCCGATGGTGACGCTCTTCAGGCGGTGATCCTTGGTGATGACGAGATGAACACCGCTGCTCAGTCCCTCTCCCCCACGGTGCGCCATCTGCCGGAACAGCTCCAGCACCTTGTCGCCCGTGAGCGTGAGGAAGCAGATCTTGTTCTCGAAAGGAGCCACCTCGTTCACGTCGCCCACGGTCACCTTGCCTTTGGCGAGGTTGGCGCGGATGCCGCCCATGTTGTAGACGGAGAAGACGGGCTGCTCGCCAAACGCCTTGCTCCCCCAGATGAGGATGTCGCAGAGCAGGTTGCTCAACTCGCTCTCGGGCTTGTAGCGCGTCAGGTCGTGGGAGACGGTGCCCACCACGGGACCCATGATACTGTCCACCTTATTCTTGTAGAGAGCCAGAAACTTGGCAGCCTCGGCATCGGGCTGGGCGTCCCATCGCTTGTCGATGAGGATGCGTGTGCGCTCCACCTTCGCCACCTTGTATTTCTGTGCGGCGCATGGACCCGCCGCCAGAGAGAAGAGGACGGCGGATGCCAGTGCCCACTTCATGCGATTTTCTTTCTTCATACCTGTGTCAAATGTTATTTTTTGATGCAAAGGTACAAATATTTGGGCAAAAAAGTAAGAAAAACTCTTGGAAATTTGCGGGATACGAGAAATTGTAGTAACTTTGCAACCGCTTTTCGGCGTAACCGCTGGCATGGGCTGATGTGTGGCTCGTCTATGTTGCGTTGGAACGACAAACAATATTTAATTACACAAACAAAAATGGATTTAATTAAAGTTGCTGAAGAAGCATTTGCAACCGGCAAGAAGTTCCCTGAGTTCAAGT
>CAVCCB010000182.1:0-3574 GCA_963600595.1 Subdoligranulum sp. APC924/74
ATCGTCCCAAGGTATAAACCCCTGGTGACGGACAGCGCCAAGGCAGGTTCCCCCTGCCACCATATACTCCAGATGATGCTTCCCGCACAGTGCGGCGATATCTTTGTACATGGAAAGGAGCAAGGCCTTCAAAGCCTTGGATTCACCCCCCCCCTAACTCGTGCAGGAGATTTGACCCTGCCGCAAGTTCATTCATTAATTGTGTATCACTCTTCATAAGTCTTATCTTTTAATCATCATAAAGAATCCGGAAAAACAGCTCAAAACCGCATGTTCTTCATGGCATTACTGCAAGTTCTTAATTTAGCAATCCTGCGATATCATCCACCGCAGTCATCAGATATTCCTTGTCATCCCCCAGGATTCCATGCACTTGGCATTTCTGGTCCAGGATAACTCTCAGTTGTTCCACCACATACCGGATTTCCAATATGTTGTAAGCACGATAATACTCCTCCATCTTGGGCTTGACATTTTCTTGGATGAAGCGTTCGCACCCATCGGCATCCCCATCTTTCAAGAAAGCCGACATCTCGTTTTCCATGCCATTCATGTCGGTTTGGTAATGATAGGGATAATCCGATGCAAACTTGACATAGGAATTGAAGCCCTTGGGAGTCATCACCTGCCATTCCTTCGCCTTGCGGGAATTGGTGCCTCGCATCCATCGTGCGACGTGGCTTTTAGCTTGGGCACATACCTGTTCCGTGAACAGGTATACGCTGCCGGCCGCAAAGCGCACCCCCAAGTCATACCTGCGGGTATGCTCGTCCTTTCCCGCGAAGTCTTCAAATTTCAGGTTGAAGGCCTCACAGTTGAGTTTCAATTCCACGGGCAACAAGTATTCCGAGGTAAGTTTCTGTCTTACATCATCGAAATCAGACAGTCCCAGGACCAAGTCCATCGTCTGGGCATTGCTCCCAGGCTGGGCGGTCTCCACACTGTCCATGTCCAGACAGCCCATGGCAAGTATTCTTTCCGAGAATCCGAAGTTCTTCCCCGGACTGTCCTTCCGCACTATCCCGCCAAAGGTATCGGCATACTGTCCGTATCCCTCGCAGGCATCCACCGCCCCTTCGTTATATACATTGCTAATCCTGGCCATATTCCTGTATCTTTACAAGTGCCGTATTGAACGAGTCAAAAATCTCGCCTATCGAGTCGAGTTTCGTGTAGGAGTACTGGTACCTGTTGTCCTTGTCTGGCGTGGCTAAGTAGTACCTTGTGGAGTCCAGCACTCCCTGCTTGCGCGCAACGGCATCTATGGCCGCCAGCATGTCGGGGTTATGGGTGGAGAGCACGATCTTGAGTCCCAGGCGCTTCTGCAGCATCACGAGAGACTTGGCGTACTCCACTATCCACTGTGGATGCAGATGCGCCTCAGGCTCGTCTATGACCAGCAGTGTCCCCTCCCTGAGATAGCCATTCTCCAGCAGTCTCAGCAGATAGGAGAAGGAAACCAAGCCCGTTGCCGCCTGCTTCAAGGGGATTTCCAGTCCGTCCTCTCTCTTGAAGCGCAACTGCCCGGCCGCCATGAGTTCATCGTTTGCCAGCACCACGTCGCCCCCCAGCACTCCTCTCATCTTTCTATACACCCATTTTTCCTCGTCCCTCATCTTGTCGTTCACAGACTCCAGGAATGTACGGAATTCGGAAGGCTTTTCCAGGTAATCCATCAGCGCATAGGTCTTGTAGTAGATCACCTTGCTGAGGTTGAGCAGCGGACTGAAATGCCGTTTGTCTATGAGAGGCACCTCATCTTCATAAAAATCCATGTCCACCTCGCCGCTGTCCATATTGTCGGAGAGCTGCGAGATGAGTTCAAACAGGGTATCCATGCTTCTCTCTTTCTTTTTCACCTCAGCCTCCTCTTTGACAGAAAGGACCTGCCCCTGCATATTCCCCACCATCGAGGATACGAGTCCTGCAGCATCCTCAATGGCCTTCGGGTCCAGTCCAAAGAGCGTGGCAAAGCGTTTCATCAGCATTTCCTGGTTGTCGCTCTTGTCAATTGCATCGCTTGCCTTGGAGCCGAAATAACCAATAAAATCCAGCAGCTTTTGTACGGCATCCTCTAAGCTGTTCTTGTATATATATTCCACCAAGTCCTTGCTGGGAATATGCAAGAATGCGGGACGAGTCAGCCAGCTGCCCCTCTCCATGAGCGTCACCGCCTGCTGCAGTCCTTGCCTTGCGTTCCTGTCTATAAGGCGGTCGTACTCACTAAGTGCCTTCACCGCATAATAGATGAAACGGGACAAGGTACTCTTGCCCGATCCGTTCTCGCCGGAAAGAACCGTGATGCCGTCTATTTCTATGTCGGCATGCTTGATAGCCCTGTAGTTGGACAGGCTGAATTGGTAGACGCTCATATTTATTTTTATTTTTGTTCCGAAATGCAAATTTACTAAAAAAGTTCGGACAAACTCGGCTCACGCCTCATTTATTAATATATATTAAGTATCCCTTCCCTCCTAATGGTACATCCTCCTCACCACCGACACCATCCCTGCGGGCATCAGCAGCACGAGGTTCTATTATACTTCATTTCTCGAAAAAATCTTTTCTATTAGCTTTGCAGACTTTTCGGGATGCACCTTTCGGGCAAACACACTGTCTGTCGAATATATCTTCGGATAATCTTCAACGGTGAGCGTCTGGGGATGCGAGCCGGCCGCCGACCAGTCGATGTATCTCAGATTGCAATCCGTGCGGATGTCCAGCTCGTCCCTCACGGGCCAGAGCAGCGTATGGAAGAACAGCTCGTCGGCGCAAGCAGTCCAGCGGTACCGCTCCAAATATTCGGGGTGCCGGTCAAGATACTTGAGCAGATAGTCCACAACCTTGCTGTGCAGGCTGAACCACTGGCTGCCAGACTTCACTTCCATGTCCAGCCCGGGTCTCCATACAAACAGTGCGACCAACCTCTCCAACGCCTTGACCGGATAGGCGTATTTCTTCAAGTGATCGATGTAGTCATGGGTGAAGAAATGGCGGAGCCGAAACTCTATGTTTGCCTGCATCCTCGCATAGAGCATGTAGCTCTTCCCTTCCGACTTCGCAAACCGTTCGTCAAACTCATTGGCCGCACAAAGTGCTATGTCTTGCCCCGATATGAAATGAACGTAATCGAAATACCGGCATTCATAAGCCGCTCGCAGCAATCTGATAGTCACCAATATCTGGCTTTGCCCCCCCAATTCACCTGCATCCTTTCCTGCAGCAGAACCACGTTCTTATGATTGTCTGCCACAGCCTGCCAAGGAGCCATGTCCTTTGTCTTCTTGTCAACGTGCACAAAGAAGAAGTGGTTGTCCGCCTCCAGCATCTTTATATTATGCTCCAACAGTTGCGGATAAGCATGGGCTGCCACTATAAAAGCATGCTTTAGTCTCATGTCCTTCTCTTTTTTATGTTTATCTTTTTATCTTTACCCAACTCTCGCAAATGGGGCTGTTGACGATGTCTATACTCATCCAGTTCTCCGGCGCCATCACCACCTTGTCCTCGTTCCTGTTGAGCCACGCTCCCCACCAGGAGAAGCTGCTGTTGGCGATGATGTTGTGCTTGCAGA
>CAVCCB010000183.1:0-3570 GCA_963600595.1 Subdoligranulum sp. APC924/74
CGCCTCTTTCTTCTGATAATGCCAAAGCTCGAACGAGTTGATGAGATTCTGCCAGAGCACGTAGCAGCCGGGACCTACCGTAGACAAGGGGTTGAGGTAGGCGGTGGCGGCCCAGATGGCGAAGGGCGTGTTCTTCTGACCGAGCGCCTGTCCCGACTCCACCACTGAACTGAAGTAATGGCCGATGAAGCGACCCGTGGCAAACTGCACGATGCAGAGCAAAAGCGACAAGACGGCTATCACGGCAATGAATGTGACCGAAGTGTTGGCGTGCATGATGTTGCGCATGGTGGTGCCAGCCACCAGAATGAGCGAACCATCCCAAAGATAGAAGCCCAGGTCCTTGATGCTGATGATGCGGCGATGGAGACCATGGAAGCAATGCTTCACGATAAAAGCCAAGCCCATCGGCACCACAAGCACGATGCTCACCTGGTAGAGGATGGTGGAGAAAGCAGAGAAGAAGGTCATGTGCCCGCCCTTCTCTATCAAGGGGAAACAGAGCGGTATCATCACGGCGGTGATGAAGTTGGAGATGAAGGTGTAAGTGGTCATCTGCTCCATGCTGCCACCCAACTTAGCCGTGACCACCGAACTGGCTGCGGCACACGGGCCGATGATACATACCAGAAGCGCCTCCATCAGCATCAAGGGTTCTCCCTGAAGATGGAACACGAGTATCAATCCCAATACTGCCAACACGAACACTACCTGCTGAACGGCCACCCAAAAGTGCCACTTCACAGGCCGCAGCTTCGTGAAATCCACCTTGCAGAACACCACAAAGAGTATCAAAAACATACACGACGGCAGGATGGGCCTGCTGATGGGCGTGAACCCATCGCTCACCGGCTGCAACGCCGGCACATAGGCGAATACGAAATAGATGATGGCACCGAGCGCCATGGACACTGGCAACGACCAATTCCTCAAGAACTTTACAATCTTCATACCTTAGACATTTGTGTTAAACGGCTGCAAAGTTACAACTTTTATCCGAGACTAAGCCTTTTTATTGGCATTATGTTTGCATATCACGCAATAATTGTGTAATTTTGCAACGGAATTACAGATAATACTTACAAATAATGAACAAACTCTTACTTACTTCCGCCATGGCGATGACCGCCATGACGGTGATGGGACAGGGACTAAAGTACCCCACTGCCCCAAAGGACAACACCGTGGACGAGTACTTCGGCGTGAAAGTGGCCGACCCCTTCCGCCCCTTGGAGAACGACACCAGCGCCGTTACGGCTGCATGGGTGAATGCCGAGAACGCCGTAACCAACGCCTACCTCGCCAAGATACCGCAAAGAGCCAAGTATCTGAAGCGGCTCAAGGAGGTGTCGAATTACGAGAAGGTATATACGCCCTTCGAGAAGAACGGAAAGTGGTATGTATACAAGAACAACGGCACGCAAAACCAGGAGGTGCTCTACCAGATGGACCAGTTGGGCGGCGAGGCACGCGTGTTCCTCGACCCCAACAAGTTGAGCGATGACGGCACGGTGGCCCTGCAGGGCATCTCCTTCAGCCACGACGGCAAATACTTCGCCTACACCATCTCGCGCAGCGGCAGCGACTGGGAGGAAATCTACGTGATGGACGTGAAGACCCGGAAGGTGCTCGACGACCACATCGTATGGGCGAAGTTCACGGGAGCCACCTGGTGTGGCGACGGTTTTTACTACAGTGCCTACGACGCTCCCGAGAAGGGAAAGGAGAACTCGGCGAAGAACGAGGTGCAGAAGGTATACTACCACAAGATGGGCACTCCGCAGAGCGAGGACCAACTCTTCTACCAGAATCCCGCCAACCCCTTGCGCTTCTACAGTGTGGGCGTGAACAAGGAGGAGACGATGATGTTCCTCTACGAGTCGGGCATGGACCAGGGCATCAACCTCTATGTGCGTGACCTCCGCCAGCCCGGCTCGCAGTTTATCCAGATGACGGGCGACTGCTCCAAGACCTACAGCCCCGTGGAATTCATCGGCGACAACATCTATATGCTCACCAATGCCGGTGCCCCCAAGTACCGGCTGATGGTGGCAAACCTCAGCAAGCCGGGCTACAGCGACTGGAAGGAAGTGGTGCCCGAGGGCGACGCCGTACTGGAGGACGTGACCTTTGTAGACGGCGACAAGATGGTGCTCTCCTACACCAAGGACAACTGTTCGCACGCGTACCTTTATAATATAGAGGGCAAGAAGCTCGGCGAGATAGCCCTGCCGGGGGTAGGCTCCGCCAGCTTCAGCGGCAAGCGCGAGCGCAAGGAACTGTTCTTCAGCTACACTTCCTACACCGTGCCGACGAGCATCTACCAGTACGACCTCGCACAGGGCAAGAGCAAGGTGTACAGTGCGCCGAAGGTGAACTTCAAGCTGAGCGACTACACCTCGGAGATGGCGTTCTACACTTCGAAGGACGGCACCCGGATTCCTATCTTCCTCACCTACAAGAAGGGCATGAAGAAGAACGGCAAGAACCCCGTGCTGATGTATGGCTACGGCGGCTTCAATGTCACCTATCCCCCCTACTTCTCCGCCATGCGCATCCCCTTCCTTGAGAAAGGCGGCATCTATGCCTACGTGGTGTTGCGAGGCGGCGGCGAGTATGGCGAGGAATGGCACCTGGCAGGCACGAAGATGCAGAAGCAGAACGTGTTTGACGACTTCATCTCCGCCGGCGAGTGGCTCATCAGCAACAAGTACACCGACAAACAGCACTTGGCCTGCATGGGCGGCAGCAACGGCGGACTGCTCGTGGGAGCCTGCATGACGCAGCGTCCCGACCTCTTCAAGGTTTGCATCCCCGACGTGGGCGTGATGGACATGCTGCGCTACCACAAGTTCACCATCGGCTGGAACTGGGCGCCCGACTACGGTACGAGTGCCGACAGCAAGGAGATGTTCGAGTACCTGAAGAGCTATTCACCGCTGCACAACGTGAAGAAGGGCGTGAGCTATCCCGCCACGATGGTAAACACCGCCGACCACGACGACCGTGTGGTGCCCGCCCACTCCTTCAAGTTTGCCGCAGCCCTGCAGGAGGCCCAGGCAGGCTCCGCCCCCGTGCTGATACGCATCGAGAGCAAGGCCGGCCACGGTGGCGGCAAGCCCCTGAGCAAGCAGCTCGAAGAGACAGCCGACACCTACGGCTTCATCATGTACCAGTTGGGAATGAAATAAGTTTGGACAGCCTAATATATAACCCGCTTCTTACGGATATAAAGTTACAACGATCCTGACACAAAACCCCTAGAAGCCCATTACCTTTGGTATAGTTTAAGCTGTATTTGCATAAATACAACTTGGATTTAACCAAATATCGCCTATATTTCTGCAAATTCAGATTAGGCGAAGCTGTTGGTTATAGGCTCCTAGGGGTTTTATATCTGGCCGACAAGAAGTTTGCATAAGGACGAGATGAAGTTTGTATAAGGGAAACTACACCCTCTTTGATACATACAAGTATATGGTGAAAATATTGCCCCTAATCCTCCCTTCTTTCAAATAAAAGTAGTATATTTGCAGCATGAAACGAAAAAGGCAAGGAATATGATGACAG
>CAVCCB010000184.1:0-3489 GCA_963600595.1 Subdoligranulum sp. APC924/74
GCTGCTCCACCTGGATGTTGTAGTCGGTGAGCAGGGCAAACATGATGTAGAGCGTTTGCTGCCAATGTCCCTCGTAGTGCGTGTTGTCTGTTGATAATCTCTTCGAAGGTCTGTATGCCTATCGGGTATAACTTCAGTGCCATAGTAGTCTTGCTCCTTATATTATACAACGTTTTTGGGTCATTCTTATGAACCTGTTCTTACGTTCTTTACGTTCTTTTGGCGCAAAGTTACGAAAAATTTTCGGGATACGTGACATTAGGGTCGTTTTTTATCGTAACTATTCAGCGATAGGTAAAAAGCCTCTCAGTCCGCGTGCACTTCCTTCCAGTCCACAAGCCCTTTCCCTTGCTCGTCCAGTTCCACAGCTAAGGCGATGACTTTGCGCTTGTCGGCCTTGAAAGGCTCGGTGTATTGTTTGGTTTTGATTTGCTGCTCGGCAGCGGCGAGGCCGCCGTTGTTGGAGAGCTTCAGCTCCAAAACGTAGATGATGTGGGGTGTATAGACCACCATGTCGATTCTGCCCGTGGCCATCATCTTCTCCACCTCCACACGGCAACCGATGGCGTTGAATATGGTGCTCATGATGAGGCGGTAGCGCTCCTCCATATCCATCGATGCGAGCTTCTTGTTGCTGTAGGGCACGTCGGCGATGAGGGCTTTCAGACATTTCTTCGCCTCGGGCAGGTTGCCTGTTATGAGGTGGTCTGTTAGGAACGCTTGTGTCGACAGAAAATCGCTCTGTTGGCGCATCGACAAGACGGGGAGTACCATTTCGTAGAGAGCCTGTCTTACCTCGTGGTTGGGGATGCCCAGGAAATAGACACCGTTGGAGTAGCTCTTGATGGTGAGGTAGCCCGACTGGTAGAGGAATAGCTCGGGGCCTCCGCCTGTCACGTCTGAGGTTCGGATGATGTTGCTCACCAAGGCACAGTGGTCGAGGTCCTTGAGGCGTATCTCTATGTCGTCCACGAACTTGGGCAGTAGTGATGTAGCCCCG
Organism: Subdoligranulum sp. APC924/74; assembly: GCA_963600595.1. Classification (GTDB taxonomy): domain Bacteria; phylum Bacteroidota; class Bacteroidia; order Bacteroidales; family Bacteroidaceae; genus Prevotella. The sequence goes on from CAVCCB010000184.1 coordinate 1,001, forward strand.
GATGCTGCCCAATAGCTCAAGATTTCCTTTTCGTCCAAGGCGTTGATGAGACTGAATGGATTGAATACGTCCACCATGTTCTCCGCACTGAAGTGGTAGCCGTCGTAGTTGTCCTTCAGTTGCCTGATGGTTTCTTCGGCAGTCCATCCGTTTTTCTTTCCCATCGCCTCTATCTCGGGCATGAAGTTGTCGGTGATTTCCTGCATGGTGATGCCACAGATGGCAGCATATTCCGGATCGAAATTAATGTTGCTCAGGTTGTTGAGCACGGAGAAGAGCGAGATTTGCGTGAACTTGGTGATGCCTGTGATGAAGACGAAACGTTCCTGGTTGTCTTTCAGTTTCAATATGGCAAACACTTCTTTGTAGATGGCAGAGCAAGCATCGTGTACGGGCGTTTTCCAGGAGTGTTGCAGGGGTGAGTCGTACTCGTCGATGAGCACGGCAACTTGGCTGCCAGTCTTTTGGTAGGCGGCTTCTATGATGTTCTTGAAACGGACGGCGAGGGAGCTTCTCTGGCGTGCCGTCACGTCATATTGCTGCTCGTAATGATAGAACATATCATCCAAGTAGGAGGTGATGGCTTCAGGTGTGGCACCAGCACCACTCATATCAAGCCTGATGACGGGGTGCTTCACCCACACCTTCTCCAAGTCCATGATCTTCAGACCCTCGAACAGCTCCTTCTTGCCCTCGAAGTAAGACTGGAGCGTATCCACCAGTACTGACTTGCCGAAGCGGCGGGGGCGGCTCAGGTAATTATACTTCTTCCCCTTGTTGACAAGGTTCCAGACGATGTCGGTCTTGTCCACATACAGGTAATGGTCCTTTCTTATGCTCTCAAAGGATTGTATGCCTACGGGTAGTCGTCTTTCGTTCATTTCTGCCATCATCATTTCAGCCTTTTAGTTTCACGATGCAAACTTATATAAAATTCTTTGAATATTATGCCAGTTTGATAAAAAAGTTGAGACCACAGCGCATTTTCCCCGAAATTAAGTGCTTTTCTGTACAATTTTTATTATTTTTACAGCGGAATTCTCATTCCATAGAGTTAGTTAATGGGCTCTGATGTCCCAATAATGCTGACTTTCAGACGTGAGGACTGAGGTGCCGCCTATCTTCGACCGAAGGTCAAAGGTACGATTAAACGAGAGAGCGCACGGTCATTCCGTGCGCTCCATAATTTCCAAACACATTCGACTGTTGTGGTAGGGACACTTCCAGAAGCCGGCCTTGTCGTCGTCCAGATTCAGACGACCATCCTTGTGGCGACTCCAATACCACTCTCCATTCCCATAGTCGATGAGATTGTCCTTGATGTACTGCCAGCAATGGTTGGCTTTCTCCAGCGCAGCCTCATCGTTGAAATGCTGCCAGAGATTGAAGAAGCCCACCACGGCCTCGGCCTGCACCCACCAGTGGAGGTCGCTGTCCACGTAGCCCGTGTCGAGGTTGGCCTCGTGTACCATTGAGCCGTCGGCGTTCAGTCCCTTCTCCGAAGCCTGCGCCACCATCCGCACCACCGGCTCCACCTTCTTCAGTACGTCCGCGTCGCCCAAGACGAGGGCGGCCTCGTGGATGAGCCACGAGCACTCGATGTCGTGGCCATAGCTCTCCAGTGCGCCTGCCCCACGCTTCCAGTCCATGTCGAAGAACAGGTCGAGATGGTGCGTCGCTGGGTTGAGGATGCGGTCGGTGAAGATGTCTATCAAATTACGCAGGGAGGCTTCCACCTCCGCCGACTTCCACACCCGATAGAGGTTGGTGTAGGGTTCGATGATGTGGAGGTGGGTGTTCTGCGACTTGGGGTAGTTGGCATCCAGTTCGGAGAGACGCATATCGGCAATGGGTTGCCAGTCGCGCGTCATGGCCTCGATGTAGCCATTGTATTCGTGGTCAAGGGCGTGTTCCTCGATGCAGCGGTAGAGGGCGATGGCCTGCTCCAATGCTTCGCTGTCGCCTGTGGCACGGACAAACTCCGACAGGCCGTAGAGGGCGAAGCCGATGGCATAGAACTGCTTCTTCGTGTCGAGCGGCCTGCCCTCGCAGTCCACGCTCCAGTAGACCCCACCATAGACGGGGTCGATGAAATGCTCCACGAGATACTGCCAGGCACGCTGCGCCGCCTCCAGATATTCTCTGTTGCCCAACACGCGGTAGGCAGCAGAGAAAGCCCAGAGGATGCGTGCGTTGAGGATGGCTCCCTTCTCCGCGTCGGCGTGCAGCTGTCCGTGGCCATCGATGCGTCCGTAGAAGCCACCGCGCTCCTGGTCCTGCATCTTGTCAAGCCAGAAGCGCAGGATGTTCTGTTGCAACACCTCCTGCATCTCACGCTTCATGGCTGTTGCGATATCTTTGTCCATCGTCATTTCTTTATCGGGAACTTATAAGCCAGCACCATGAGCAGCAGGGCGATGAAAGCCGGGAACAACGAGAAGAGCGACCACACCATCGTCAGCACGGAGTCGGTGATGGAGGCCGGGTCG
>CAVCCB010000185.1:0-3453 GCA_963600595.1 Subdoligranulum sp. APC924/74
GGGCAGAGAAAGACCTTGCCTCCAGCCTCGACGTGCCAGGCATCAAGGTGCTGCAACTGGAAGACAACGCCGAGCTGGCTGGTAAAAGCCCGTGTGGCTGTCATCTTTTCTTCGTCTTTCTCTCAATCCTACAACTATGTACTTTCGTGCGTTTATCATAGTTGATACCTACAAGAAGCACATCGCCTACATAGTGCTGCAAGACCTTCGTGTAACCTTGGCGCTTGACTTGCCTGATGGCAGTGTCAGCATCTTGATTCCACTTCAATTCCAAGACAACAGCCGGAGCTTCCACATGGCGATAAGGCAACAACACTATATCGGCAAAGCCCTTACCCGTTGGCAACTCTCGAATCATCTCATAATGATTTCTTGCGGTATAGAACGCCAAGGAAAGCACACAAGCCAATGAATTCTCGTCGTTATATTGCAGAATACTGGTATTCTGCTCATGTACCTCTGCCACACTGGTTGCCACCTCGTCAGCTTCACCATTGAGCAAACAATCCATCAATCTTTCCGACTGCCGTAAAGCACCCGTCACTTCCCGCCAACTTGTATCCGCAATAGCTGATTCAAACTCTTGGCGAACTTCATGATTCGGAATGCAAGCGCATTTAGTTTCATTGTTGTAAGAGAGATACCCCAAGTGACAAAGAAGGGTCAGCACATCATCCTTGCACTCCACTTTGTGCATGTCATTGCTAAAACGCAGTACATTCACCTTCACGGGAATATCATTGAGAGCAAGAACAATATCATCTTTTAATCCTTCAAAGTTCATCGTGATATAGCGTTTCAGTCCCTCAAAAGTATTGGTACTCGTCCAAAAGCTCTCATACGACCTGCGTTTCAAGGCACGCATCACGGCATAAGGGTTGTACATCGCCTTCTCTGCGCCCAGTTCATATCCATCATACCATCGTTTCATCTCATACGCATCCATTCCGCCTTCGGCACACAACTGCCCTACTTCCTGTTCCGTAAATCCGAAATAAGGAGCCAACTGAGCCGGACTCAGCATGGTATATTCATCGAAATTATTCAATGCCGACTGGGTATTGTACCGCTTGATGGGCAGAATGCCTGTCATATAAGAGCAGGCAAACACATATTCTGACATACTTCCTTTGAAAAGACGGCGCAGAAGATTTACATACTCATCCATTTGTTTTTCATATCCCTCACGGCAGAGTGCATCCCATTCGTCTATCAGACAGACGAACTTCTTGCCTGTGTGGGCAACAATATTGACGAGCAGGTCCATCAAATCATCGCTGGACTTCAGCGTCACACCGTCATACAGACTCAAGAGTTCTTCGCTAATATCGCGTTTGATATGCTCCACGATATGCTCATCGTTGCCGTATTTCGTCACGAAGTCTGTCATGTCGAGATAGAGCACAGGATAATGATTCAGATGTTTTTCGAAGTCCTTGTCCTTGCTGACAGCCAGTCCCTGAAACAGTTCACGGGAATCACAAGACTGGTCGTAATAGGCATTGAGCATCTTTACCGCCACCGACTTGCCAAACCTTCGGGCACGGGTCACGCAGAGGAAGCGATTCTCTGTCATCATCACAGAGTTCACCTCCGCTATCAACATACTCTTATCGGCAAACTTTGAGTTGCGGATCGACGCAAAGCCGTCATTGCCTTTATTTAGATAATTTCCCATACTGCTTTTTTATTTCACTTTCCAACCATCAATTGTCCCCGTCTTCGACGAGAAATTGCAACCTATCTGGTGGATGCGCCTCTCGTCTGTGGCATATTCCCGGGCATACCCCTTGTCCTCTATCTGCTGGAGGGCAGCCTCGGCGGAGCCGTCGAGCTTGAACTCGAAGATGTAGATATCGTGGGTGGTCTCCACGATGCAATCCACCCTCCCCTCGCTCTGTTCCTTCTCGACGAACACCGTATAAGAACTTATCATGCGCATGATGAGATAAAAGGTGTATTGGAAATAACGCTCCTTCTCACGCTCGTTCTCATGGCGGCGCTGACTGTAAGGAATGCTCGCCAGGAAGGAAGTAAAGAGCTTTTCGAGCTGCGACAAATCACCGTCCTCCATGGTTCTCACCACCTGCAACATCCAAGAATCGGGAGATTCCCTCAGACAGAAATAATTGGAAGACAACAAGGTGACAAAACCACGGCGCACTTCGTCGTTAGGGAAATCCAAGAGGAACGAATTGGTCAGGCGGTCATACTTCTTGATCGTGAGGTAACCGCTTTGGTAAATCATAGGCAACGGACGCTCCACATCGGCCTTGTAGTCATCGAAATCTTGGGCGGTATAATACCTGTTGACCATCTCATTGATATAAACGTCATTATGGGCGACAAGGCGCACCAAGTAGGTAGGCGAACCCGTCTTGAACCAATAGTCGTCTATCCACATCTCCTTGAAGGCACGCAGCACGCTGAAAGGATTATACACTCCTCTCAGCATACGGCTGAAATGATAACCGTCAAACTGCCGTTTCAGCTTGGCCTTCATCTCGTCTTCCGTAAATTCATATGCCTCCGCCATCTCCTTGATTTGCTCCTTGAAGACTGTATGAAGTTCCCCCTCAGTAATGCCGAGGAGCGTATCATAACGGGCAGAAAGACTAATATCTTCGGGTTGGTTGAAACCGCTGAACACACTCACTTGCGAGAACTTCGTCACTCCCGTGAGCAAGACGAACTGAAGGTCTTGGTCGGCAGCCTTGAAAACGGAATAAAAGCCCTTCAACACTTCTCGGTTCCGGTCTTCCAACTTTCGCTTTTGTCCGTCGACAGTTACCTCCAAGCCGGTGTCCAGCACATCGAGCAAAGGCTTGTCATACTCATCGACGAGCACGACGGCACGCAGTCCGGTCTTTTCGTGGGCAGCCTTGAGCACGGCAATGAAGCGGTCACCCAAAGTCTTGGCAAACGGACTTCTGCCATATACATTCTCCTGGGCTTCCACGAAAGAAAGCAATGTATCCTCAAGCTGGTTTTCATCCGTAAAGTTCTTGCCATTGAAGTCGATATGGAACACAGGATATTGCTTCCATTCCGTCTCCAATCCCTCCATCGCCAATCCTTTGAAGAGTTCCTTCTTTCCCTGGAAATAACACTCCAGGATAGAGACAAGCAAGGACTTGCCGAATCGCCGGGGGCGACTCAGAAAGTAAACCTTACCATTCTGAACCAAGTCATAAATCATCGCGGTCTTGTCTATGTAAAGATAACCGTCCTCGATGATGGTCTCGAAACTCTGTATGCCTATGGGATATTTCATTCTGCTGCTATTTATATTCACGTGCAAAACTAATATATTTTTTTGAAACAACAAAGGAAACAAGCAAGATTCCTGTCTTGTCAAGCCTAAATAATCCTTCCGTTAAGACTTTTTCACCCTAAATATATGATAAATCTTAGGCAATATCAAATAATAATCGTAAATTTGCACCAACATTG
>CAVCCB010000186.1:0-3448 GCA_963600595.1 Subdoligranulum sp. APC924/74
CGGTAATCTGCTCTTCCTTGTACCGGCGAATACTTCTTCTCTCCTTAATGGCTTTTAATACTTCGTTTTCCATCCTTGTGTCGAGTTTGATGTTAAGATAATATTTTGGTGGGCTTCATCAGATGAAGGTCACCAAAAAGAAAAAGGCTGAATCGTAAGGAAGTACTTACCATTCAGCCCTTATTTCATTCACTTATAAAAATTCAAGACGAAGAATTACAAGTTAGGGTTCATCTTGGTCCACTCCTCTACTGGAGGAACGATGCCGAGCTCAACGATCTCGTCGCGCATCTTGCAGAGGTGCTCGTATGACTTGGCGAGGCTTGCCATCTCCTCCTCAGTACCCTTGGGCTCTGTGAAGTGAACACCAGTCTTGTCGATAGTTGTAGGCATAGCCATCATCACGTTCTTGAAGCCGCACTTGTCGCACTTCACGAAGCAGCCTGCTGGCAATGTGAACTCCTCGCCACCCATTGCAGCCTCAATCATCTTCACTGCGTTGTAAGCTGGGCTCTGGAATGAAGAACGGCCGCGGAGCTTGATGATGTTGGAACCACCCTGTACTGTGTGGTGCTTGATCTCCTCCCAACGCTCAGCAGACAGACCCATCTCTGACAATGGCTTGCCGTCTACCTTCACCTGAGAAGCGAATACTGCCATCTGCTCGCCGTGACCACCGTAAGTGTGGGCACCTGTCACCTTGTCCTGCTGTACGCCGAACTCGAGGGCCAAAGCCTGCTGCAAGCGGGTAGAGTCGAGGGCTGCGAGAGAAGTCAGCTGGTTGGGCTTCAAGCCAGAGTGGATCAAAGCTGTGAGGGCTGTAACGTCAGCAGGGTTGAAGATCACAACCACGTGCTCCACCTCGGGGCAGTATTTCTTGATGTTGTCACCGAACTCAGCGGCGATCTTGCAGTTGCCCTTGAGCAAGTCCTCACGGGTCATACCCTCCTTGCGGGGAGCACCACCTGAAGAGATGATATATTTAGCGCCAGTAAAAGCCTCCTCGGGATTAACGGTGTAAGTTACGTTAACGCCAGGGAAAGCGCACTGCTGAATCTCGTCGAACACACCATGAACACCTGGCTCGAAGATATCGTAGAGACAAATGTTGGGAGTAAGACCGAGCATCAAAGCGCTCTGTACCATGTTAGAACCAATCATACCGCCGGCACCGACGATCACGAGTTTGTCATTAGTTAAAAATTCCATAACTGCAATTTATAATTTAAGTTGTTTGTAAATTCTCACAATGGCTATGTTTGCCATTTCCTGGGAACGGATGACGGTACGGTTGCAAATCGCTCCTGTTTCCGATTCTCGAATGCAAAATTACTAAAAAGTAATGTAAATCGTGCATTTATTTGCGCTTAATTTTGTTGTTTATTCTTAAAATTATTATCTTTGTAATCTCTAATTAGCAAAACATGGAATTAAATATCATACGACTATGAACGAAATCAATCAAAGACTGGCAAGTTTGAGGGAAGTGATGAAGCGCGAGCATCTGTCTGCCTTCATCTTCCCGAGTACGGACGCCCATCAGAGCGAGTATGTGGCTGACCACTGGCAGGGCAGGGCGTGGATCTGCGGCTTCAATGGGTCGGCTGGCACTGCGGTGGTCACGATGCATTCTGCTGCCGTGTGGACTGACTCCCGGTATTTCCTGGCTGCCGAGGAACAGTTGCAGGGTACTGAGTATCAGTTGATGAAGCTGAAGATAGAAGGCACTCCCACCATTGCCGAGTGGCTCGGCAAGGAGTTGGCGGACGAGCGGGCTCCCGAGGTGGGTGTTGACGGTATGGTCAACTCCTATAATGAAACGGTGGCACTGATTTCCGACCTCAGAAAGGAAGGTGGCATTACCGTGCGCACCAACTTCGACCCCTTGAATGAGATATGGACCGGGCGCCCTGCCATACCTGCCCGCCCTGTAGAAATCCAACCCCTGCAGTATGCGGGTGAGACGGCAGCTTCCAAGATTTCCCGCATCCGAAAGGCACTCCGCCAGCTACATGCCGACGGCATGCTGGTCTCTGCCCTTGACGACATCGCGTGGACGCTCAACCTCCGCGGTACCGATGTGCACTGCAATCCCGTCTTCGTAAGTTATCTGCTGATTTCTTCCGACCAAGTGTCCCTGTATGTCGATGGGGAGAAACTCACGGAAGAGGTGAAGGCTTACCTTCAGGAGAACGGTGTGGCTGTGCATATATATAATAAGGTGGAAGAGGGTCTCAAAAAATATTCTGAGTACAACATCCTTCTGGATGGCAACGAGACCAATTATTATCTGTGGAAAACGGTGAAGTGCCAGGAGATCGTCTCCGCCAAGTCTCCCATCCCTGCGATGAAGGCGGTGAAAAATGAGACGGAAATCCAGGGTTACCGCAATGCTATGCTTCGGGATGGTGTGGCAATGGTCAAGTTCCTCAAGTGGCTGAAACCTGCAGTTGAGGCCGGCGGACAGACGGAGATATCCATCGACAGGAAATTGACCGGTTTGCGTGCCGAGCAGGATTTGTTCCGTGACATTTCCTTCGATACGATTGCAGGTTATGCTGCCCATGGTGCCATTGTGCATTATGAACCGACTCCCGAGACGGATATCCCATTGAAGCCGGAGGGATTCCTGCTTCTTGACTCTGGTGCGCAGTACCAGGACGGAACCACCGACATTACGCGAACCATTGCTCTGGGGCCGATAACGGAAGAAATGAAACATGTCTATACCCTCGTGCTGAAGGCACATATACAGTTGGAATTGGTCAAGTTCCCCGACGGAGCATCTGGCACCCAGCTGGATGCCGTGGGAAGGGAATGTATGTGGCGCGAGGGCTACAACTTCCTCCATGGCACGGGACACGGCGTGGGCTCTTACCTGAACGTGCATGAGGGACCCCACCAGATTCGCATGGAATGGATGCCTGCACCCTTGCGTGCCGGAATGACGCTGACAGACGAGCCGGGCCTGTATCTTGCGGGGAAGTTTGGCGTGCGCACGGAGAACACTATCTTGATTAAGGAATATTTGCAGACGGAATTCGGCAAGTTCCTGCAGATGGAACCGCTCACCCTCTGCCCGATAGACACTGCGCCCATTGATGTGGATATGCTCCTCCCGGAGGAGATCGAATGGCTGGACGGCTACCACAAGGAAGTGTATGACAAACTGTCTCCCCGCCTTGACGATGAGGAGAAAGAATGGTTGAAAGAGGCTTGCAAACCCCTCAGAAGTGCCCTAAAAGCAACAAAATGACCGAATTAGAGTAAAAAAACGGCTAAAATCTTGGTTATTTGACAAATAAGATGTAATTTTGCACCCGCAAATTGTGGTATCATGCCCAATTGGTTTGAAAATAACATAAGTTTAACATAACAAATTTAAAAACAAAGCAAAATGATTATTGTACCAGTTAAGGACGGTGAGAACATCGAGAGAGCTCTCAAG
>CAVCCB010000187.1:0-3430 GCA_963600595.1 Subdoligranulum sp. APC924/74
TGATCAGATTGGTGAGATGGGTACCGATAAAGCCGGTACCGCCAGTGATAATATAGTTCATTTTTGATTAATCGATGTTTATTCCGTTCTTCTTGAATTCCTCGTACTTCTCTTCCACAAACTCCTTGATTTCCCGTTTGAATCTCTCCTCCGAGAAACCCTCAGCCCATTCACGGCAGTCCTTTGGCGAGAAAGGCTGCTTGCCCATCGCCTCAAAACGGTTCACTGCCTCGCAGACAGCCTCGGGAGTCTGCTCGTGGAAGAACAAGCCCGTCTTGCCGCCGTTCACCGTCTCCAGCGAACCGCCATGCCCGTAGGCGATGACAGGCGTGCCACAACTCTGCGCCTCGATAGGTATCATGCCGAAGTCCTCGTCGGCGGCGAAGACAAACGCCTTGGCGTGCTGCATTTTTTCCTTTAGCACGCCAAACGGCTGATAGCCCATCACCGTCACATTCCCCTTGCCCGTCTTGCGATAAGCCTCCAGGTTCGGTCCGCCGCCTATCACCACCAGCTTCTTGTCCGGCATCCTGTTGAACGCCTCGATGATGGTGTCTATCTTCTTGTATGCCACCAGTCGGCTGCTTGCCAGGTAGTAGTCCTGCTTGTCCTCGCAGAGTTCGAAGTGCGAGATGTCGATATTGGGATGGATGGTCGTGGCTGCCCTGCGGTAGGTCTTGCGGATGCGCTGCCCCACATAGTCGGAGTTGCTGATGTAATAGTCCACCCTGCTGCCGGCGACGGCATCAAACTGGCGGATGGGATGAAGCATCAGCCTCACCAGCCAACTCTTCAAGCCCTTGTCGAGATGCGACTCCTCCAGATACTCATTGTACATGTCCCAGCAATACCGGATGGGACTGTGACAATAACAGATGTGCAACTGGTCGGCCTTGGTCAGCACGCCCTTCGCCACGCAGTGCGACGAAGAGATGACGACATCATACCCCCTCAAGTCAAACTGCTCGATGGCGAAGGGAAACAAGGGCAGATAAGCCCGATGTTTCTTCTTGCCCAACGGCATCCGCTGTATGAAGGAAGTGTGAACCTTCTCCCAAGGGATTCCCAGTTCGTCACACACCTCCTTCTTCGCCACCAGTGTATATATGTCGGCATCAGGAAACACATCCAGTATCGCCTTCACCACCTTGTCCGATCCACCTACCGTGACAAGCCATTCCTGTACGATTGCTACTTTCATATCTATGCTGCCCGTTTAAGTTTAACCTCATCATGCGCAGCATGAATATGAACGTTGCTGAACGAAATAAACAGGGCAGGACTTATCCCCCCCCCGTTTCATATTAATCACCTTCATATCAGTCATTTCTTTATAACATTTTTCTTGTGCCGCCACCATCTTCGGTATCGTGAAATGCTCCACTACCCTCCGATGCCCTGCGTCACCATATTTTTGATTCAGTTCTTTGTCCTTCACCAGCGTGTCTATCGCCTCGGCATAAGCCTCGTCGTCGCCATTCGCCACTTCGATGCCCGTCTCTCCGTTCAGCGACACCCAGTTCACCCCACTGCCGGGGATGGTGAACGTGACGGCAGGCGTATGGCAATACATCGCCTCCGCCAACGCCACGCCAAATGCCTCGTTCTTCGTGATGGAAGGGAAGGCAAAGACTGAGGCGGCATAGTGATAGAGCCGCAGTTCCTCGTCGCTCAACCTCCCTACGAAATGCACCCTCTCCGAATGGCATTGCGCCTTCAGCTCCGCAGTCAGCGGACCGCTGCCTGCTATCACAAACACACAGTCCGACTTCACGAACTGCTCTGCACGGATAAGATGCGGCAACCCCTTGTACTGGATATGTCGGCCGATGAAGAAGACTATCGGCTTGTTGCCATACTTCGCCTTGATGGCCTCTATCTTCTCCTCGTCGCCCTCCTGCCTCACGAAGTTCCTCTCGTCCATAGCATTCGGCACAATCCTCACCTTGTCCTTAAACGGCTGCAAGGGCAGCGAACCGTCACGATACTGCGGACTGGTGACGCACACCATGTCGGCACGCCGTAGCAGAGCCGTCTCCACCGGCTTTATCAGCGGATAGATACGCTTCTGCTTGATGATGTCCATGTGCCAGTGGATAACGAGTTTCACATCCTTCGGGATGACAAAGAGCAGCACCCAGGCAGGAAACGGGTTCGCCCAATGAAACTGTATCACGTCGGGCTTGAACTCCCGGATAGCCTTCCTCAGCACCCAGAAGTAAGAGAGCGACAAGGCTTGTCGCGCCACATTCACCCATGTAGCCACCCGAAACACCCTGTGCCCATTCACCACATCCACCGTGTCCTTACACTTGTCGTTGAAGCACACCACGGCAGTCTCATGCCGCGCCGTTCCCTCAACGAGATATTTGCAGATGTTCTCTACTCCGCCAAGGTAAGGGGAGTAGTATTTGGAAACATGTAAAATACGCATTATTATAAAATTAGAATTTGCCGATTACCCAAGGCAATCTCTTGTTGATGACCTGTACTATCGGTACACAAATCAGCAGCAGCAAGAGCGAGGCAACTACGCTCAGCGCCAAGTTCCCCCTTATCGTTTCCACAGGTATCGTCGACACCTTCGAGAGAACGACAAGAAGTATCCTCTTGATGGGTTCATGCAAACACATGACAATCAGACTGTTTCTTCCAAGGTACGAAATACCCCCCCCGAATCTGGTTTCATCCACGAGATGGGCAAGACAGAAGACGATGAAAGAACCCAATATCGCCATACCGTAAAACAGATAGAACGGTGGGATAGCATTCGCTCTCATATCGGCATGCGGATGCAACCACACTGCAATAGTTGCAAATACAGCGATACAGACCGCCATGCAACCCAACACCCCCATCTTTCCCCATCGACTCACAGCCTTATTCAACAAGGGATAATATCTATGCCCTAGGAACATGTATGGTACGGCAAGGATGGCAATGTTCATGCTCCATATCCAGCACGGCAGTTTGCTCACCCACAGGTAGTACACTGCCACCAGTGCCACCATGGCAGCCCAAACGAACTTCGTCTTTTTGACCTTAGCATAAATCAAGTCGGCAACGAACAGACATGGCAAGAACCACAACACGACGTTGTAGATATAAGAGTTGCCACTGTTTTCCGCCAAGAAGATATTGATGAACTGCTGCAACTTGACATTGAGCGTACCCAGATACCCCAGGAACAGCGCATCGTCATGAACAGGTCTGAACCTCGACTCTACAAAACACCAATACGCAAAGCTCAAGAGGGAGAACACGAAATAAGGCACCATAATCCCCTTGAACCTTTTCTTGAAGGAATAGTCATGCTTGGCGTAATTCAGCACAGCCCCCGACAGGATGAAGAACAGCGGCATGTGGAAGAGATATGGTTCTTCCGTTAAATGCATAGATGGAATGAAAATATTTTAGGATTTATACAAAA
>CAVCCB010000188.1:0-3392 GCA_963600595.1 Subdoligranulum sp. APC924/74
TTATAGTCTATACCGTACGCACTGTTTCACTGCATCATGTCACCAAACTCACTGACACACAATTATTTGACGATTACCTCATCTGCGAACAACCACCCTCCGAAGGTGCTTGGCTTCGCCTTGATGCGGATGTAGCGGGCAGAGGCACTGCCTTTCCACGTAAACATCTTCACGTCGATTTTCGAATCCTTCTTCGATTCATATTTCTGGTCGAAGACCGTCTTGAAATCCTTGCCGTCATCGCTCACAGCCACGGTGTACTGCGAGGGATAGAAAATCTCGGGGCCGCAGCTCTGCATGAAGTCAGTGCCCACGCTGGAGAGCTTCGTCTTCTTGCCCAGGTCGACGGTGATGTCGAAGCAGTCTCTGCCGATGAATCCCTGCCACCTGCCGTCGCCGTGCGCCCAGCCGCCGCTCTTGCCGTCCACGAGTGCCTGGTCGCCACCACCGTTGTAGGTGCTGTTGTAGGCATGGTTATAGGTCACCTTCGCCCCACGTGCCTTGTGGCCGATGAGCTGGCGGGTCTCCTTCCTCTCCCCCACTTCCTTCCTCAGGTCAAAGGCATTCACGCCCTGCGCCCTCAGCTGGTCCACCTGTGAGAGGAGACGCTGCCTGAACTCGGGATAGTCCTTCTTCTCCGTGCCGTTCCAGCCAATCTCCGCGAGCGCCAACGCCCTGGGATAGAGCATATACTCGGCGTGCTCGGCGGTGGGGATGTATTCCGCCCAGAGATTGCCCTGCACGCCCGTAATCTTCTTCCTTTCGCCCTCGGGCAGGTCACTGCCGGGCACATAGCTGTAAACCCTCTCCGTGGTGAGGAATCCGCCGATCGCCTCGGGCTGCGTCTTCGGAGCGTCCTGGTAAGAGTCGAAGTAGCAGTAGGCTCCGGGCGAGAGTACCACGTCATAGCCGTGCTCGATTGCCTCGTGCGCCTTCTCTGTGCCTCGCCACACCATCACGGTGGTGTTCTCCGACAGGTTGCCGGCGATGACCTCGTCCCAGCCCACCAACTGCCGTCCGTGCCGGCTCAGGAACTTGCCCATGTGGGCGATGAGATGCGCCTGCAAGCCGTCCACCTTGTCGATGCCCAGCTCCCTCATCTTCTCCTGGCAGAGCGGACACGAGTGCCATGACTTCTTGGCTGCCTCGTCGCCGCCCACGTGGATGTAATGCGACGGGAACACGTCCATCACCTCTTTCAATACGTTCTCCAGGAAGTCGTAGGTAGCCACACTGCCGGGACAGAAATCCGCCTGCTTGTATGGCTCATGGGTGCAGGAAAGCTCGGGATAGGCGGTGAGCACCTCCTCGGAGTGGCCCGGCATCTCTATCTCGGGCACCACGGTGATGCCTCTCCGGGCGGCATAGGCGACGAGGTCGCGCAGTTCGTCCTGGGTGTAGAAACCGCCGCTTGCTCCTGTGGAATCGGCTGTGCAGTAGCGGTTGCCGCCCTCGTTCCATTCCTTCCATGTGCGCTGGGGTCGCCAGGCGGCAAGGCTGGTGAGCCTCGGGTATCGCTTGATTTCCATGCGCCAGCCTGCGGCATCGGTGAGGTGGATGTGGAGGCGGTTGAACTTATACTGCGCCATCACGTCTATCTGCTTCTTCAGATGGGAGATGGGGAAGAAATGTCGCGACACGTCGAGCATCAGTCCGCGCCACTTGTAGGCGGGTTCGTCCACGATGTCGCAGCACGCCACGCCCTTCTTGCCCTGCAGTTGGCGGATGGTCTGCCAGGCGCGCAGGAATCCCTCAGCCGTGGCGGCGCTCACGAGGAGCGTGTCGGGAGTGACGTGGAGGCGGTAGGCCTCGGGGGAGGATGCGCCGGGGAGTTTCGTGCATCGGATGATAGGTACCGTTTTGTTACCTATCAACTTCTTCCACTCTTCAGAGTAGATGTTCTCTGCATCCTTCCCTGCCTCGTTGACGATTTTCACGCCCTTGTCCAATCGGAACACGCCCTTGCCGGGGGTCATCTGCTGTGGTTTGGGCAACAGGCTCTGCGCCTGGGCAGAGGAAGAGAGGAGAAGCGCTCCGGCGAGGAGCAGCGGATGGAAAGGTTTGTAGGTCATAAGTTGAAAGGATATTGGGCTGAACACAACGGCGCACAGCCCAATTCTTAATTCTTAATTATTAATTCTTAATTACTTCAAGAGCTTGTTGAGCGCCTTGTTGGCAGCGTCGTTCACGGCATCGTTTGCCTTCTGCTTGGCCTCGTTCACCTTCTTCTCGGCAGCTGCCTTGGCGGTCTCCTTGGCGTTGTTCACGGCATCGTTTGCCTTCTGCTTGGCATCGCTCACAGCCTGGTTGGCGGCATCCTTGGCGGCGGTCTTCACAGCCTCGGGAGCGTTCTTCACGATGGCTGCGGCAGCCTCGGCGGTCTTCACTGCGGTCTCACCCTTGGCGATGGTGGGAGAAGCGAGGTTGGTGATGTCGCTGCTGATGGCAGCCTTAGCCTCCTCGGCGGTGGCGGAAGCGGAAGTGGGCAGGTTTGCCACGCCGTCAACGAGCTGCTGGATGGTCACGTTGCCGCTCGCCACGTTCTTGATGGCATCGGCGTTCTCGCTCACGAGCTGCTTGATGCTGGAGCCGTATGCCTTCGCCTCGTCGAGCTTGCCCTGGGCAACGAGGTTCTTGTAGATGGTCTGCAGGTTGGCGAGGGTGGTGATGGCTGCCTTGCTGTCCTTCGCCTCGATTGCCTTCTTCAGTTCGGCGCCCAGGTTCTCCACGGTTGCCTTGCTGTCGGGTGTGAGCGCTGCCTCCACGTCGGCTGCCTCTGCTGCCTCCTCTGCGGTGGTATCTACGGTCTCTGTGGCGGCGGAGTCGGCGCCGGCTGTGTTGCTCTGTGTCTTGCTTCCGCAGCTTGCCAGGGTCAGGGCGATGGCTGCTGCCATGATGATTGTCTTCTTCATTGTTGTCTTGATTTAGTTGTTAAACGTTTGTTTCGTCGGAATCTCCGATTCGGCGGCAAAGATAAGAAAAAATGTCGTAACCTCCAAATTTCTGCGTGCGATAAGATGCGATTTTCAAAAAAACAAAGCTTTTAAAGGTAAAAAGGCATTTTAAAGGTAAAAAGTAAAAAGGTAAAAAATGGATATTGCCCTGCGAGTTTGTCCAATGTGCCTGAAGGGCGCACAGCCCAGCGCAATGTCCAACTCGCCCTGAAGGGTGCATGTGTCCAACGCATTGATTAGCGCGCCCTGAAGGGGCAACCTGCGCCTAGCCCAGGGCAACACCCTGGGTATGTCGGACGGGCAGCAATGCGCCCTGAAGGGGCAAAAGCGTTATAATAACCTGTGTGTGCCGCATTGTCCCCTCTATGGCGACACGGTGAAACCAAGGTTGGACACAGTAACGCTTTTGCCCCTTCAGGGCGTTCGTGGACACGTCCT
>CAVCCB010000189.1:0-3391 GCA_963600595.1 Subdoligranulum sp. APC924/74
TGTCGATGGAATCCCAAAGCATGAACTGCTGCGCCACATATCCCACTCTGTTGCCGAACTTGATCTTCCACCAGTAGCCTCCCCATTCTTCGGTGGGGTCTTGCACGAAGCCCAGACATTTGAAAACCTTGGGGCTCTCTCCGGGACGGGTGGCGGAGATGGTGCCTATCTTCTTGCTCTTCTCGTTGGGGCGCATTCTTACATTTACACGGTTATCCACCATATCGGATACCATGGTGATGCCGTTGCCTTTCCGTGCGCTGTATTCCTCGATGTGGCCCTCGCTCTTCTTTACCAACCCATAGTCTTGTACCATCACAAGATAGCTGTCGCCGCAATCGGCGAGGTAACGACCCACGTTGCCTTGCTTGTCAATCACCACCTTCTCGGAGTCGCGGTGAATGTAGTACAGGTTGCTTTTGTCCCAGTCGGGTGGTGTGATATACATGCCGTCGGTGGGGCGGAAGTTCTTGCCGTGCCAAATCACGGTGTCGCCCGGACATACGTCAGCCACAATCATCGACTCGCCCACCGAGTCCGTGAGGTTGTAGAGATAGCCCTGCTGCGAAGTCTTTGTGAAGGGGGAAGAGACGAACAGGGAGTCGTAGAGGCAGAACTCGTCGTGGACGTCGGCAGTTATCTTCATCGTGAAGTCATCCACCTGGTGGTTCTCCCATCGGGTGGCGGGTGTCAGCCAGTAGGGGATTTCATAGCGGTATCTGTGACTGTCGCTCATTGTATAGCTATAGGTATGGTGTACGATGTTGCGCCCCTGCTTGAAAGGTGCCTCAAAGTAGTAGGCGTAGGCATGGTCCACGACACTATCCAGCTCTGCGTTGTAGAGCGAATTTTCGTAGGGCACCAGTGAGTCGGGCGCTTCTCCATATCCCTTCCATTTCGTCAGGTCGAGGGGTGTGAAGTCGAAGGTGGTCTTTCCGTTGTGGCGTAGAGAAGCTATCACGGCATTCTTGTTCTGTAGCCGTTGGCTGTTCATCACCACGGTGAAGTCCTTGATGAAGGGATGGATGCCTTCGTGGCTGAGGGGCAGCCCCACGTTATAGGGTGGGTCAGCCTCGAAAGCCATGGTCATGGTCTTCGGGGCGCCGTTGTTCATAAACTCATAATATACATCCACCCTCGCCATGCTGTCCTTGCCGATGGTGATGGTGAGTACTTCCTTAGCCACGGAGATGTCGGTCTCCTGCAAGGGTACGAGGAAGTTGCCTCTGGCGTAGAACACGCCGTCGTTTGCCCAGAGGGTGCTGATGCCGAGGATGGCGAAAAGATATGTGATGATTGTTCTCTTCATTGTCCTGTCGTTTAAATGGTTCTTGTCCGATGTTACTTCGGGGGCAAAGGTACGCATAAAGTTTGGAATGGCAATGCGAAATGCTAGTTTTCTCAACTTTTTTACTAAAAGTGTTTGCGTTGTTGATATTTTTTTGTAAGTTTGCAAAATAATAGCAAAAACGCAGCGACTATGATGGAAGAAATGAGCGACAGAAGACTGCCCGTAGGCATCCAGTCTTTCCAAAAGATAAGGGAAGAGAACTTTTTGTATGTTGACAAGACCGATTTGATTTGGAAACTTGCCAACAGGGGTAAGACATACAATTACCTGAGCCGTCCAAGACGTTTTGGCAAGTCTGTGCTCGTGGATACGCTCCAGGCCTATTTCGAGGGGAAGAAGGAACTCTTCGAGGGACTTCGGATCATGGACATGGAGAAAAATTGGACTTGCCGTCCTGTCGTTCGTCTTGATATGAGTCGTGGTGGAGCCAGTGCGGAGGAAATACGGGCTTATCTTGACCGTGCTTTTGAGGAATATGAAAAGAAGTACGCCATCTCCATCAAACCTACTGATACCTTGGCAAACCGGTTTCATGCCATCATCACTGCCGCTTACGGGCAGACGGGCCAGCAAGTTGCAATACTTATCGACGAATACGATGCTCCGTTGCAGCACTCCTGGAAGACACCGGAACATGAGGGGTGTACTGCCGTTTATCGCAGTGTGTTTGCCATCCTGAAGGCTGATGACGAGTACGAGAAGTTCGTATTCATCACGGGCATCACCAAGTTTACGCAGATTTCCCTCTTCTCCGTCCTCAACAATCTCAGCAACATCAGTTTCGATGCCCCCTATGCTGCCATCTGTGGTATTACCAAGCAGGAAATCACCGACAATTTCATGCCGGAGATTGAAGCGATGGGCGAGAACAATGGTTGGACTGCAGAGGAAACGCTTGAGCAGTTGAAGGCGAATTACGACGGCTATCATTTCAGTCGCAGTAATATGGTGGACGTGTTCAACCCCTTCAGCCTCATCAATGCGCTGGCTGATGGAGAAATAAGAAATTACTGGGCTTCATCGGGTGCCACCTCCTTGTTGCCGAAGTTTGTGGATGACATAGAGATTCGTCTGCAAGACTTCGACCACTGTGCCATGGTGGGAAGAATCGTGGAGACTTCTGACGTTACGGGCGGCGGAGCAGAGTTGTTTCTCTATCAGTCTGGTTACCTCACCATCAAGGGATATGCTGATGGCATCTATTTGTTGGGCATTCCTAACCATGAGGTGCGACAGGCTCTCTGCGAAATGGTGCTGCCGGCTCTCTCCCTGCGCAAGGGCAATGATATGCAATCCACTCAGGCTTTCCTCAGTCTCTATCTCAGTTCGTGCAATCTCCCCGAGGCGAAGAAATGCCTGAAGGCACTTATTGCTGATGTTCCTTATAGCAATAAGAAATTGGCATCAATGGATATGGAAGAACGCTATCGCTTGATAATGAGTACCATCTTCAATGCCCTTGGATTCCATGTGGAGGTGGAACGTATGCTTTCCACCGGCAGGATAGACATGGTGGTAAAGGCTTCCCGTTACATCTACGTCATGGAGCTGAAGCTCTCCAAGAACGGTGGCTTGGCTGCTGCTGAGAAGCAAATCATAGACAACCGATATACCGAGCCTTTCAAGGGTGGCAAGCGAAAGGTGATAGCCCTTGCCGTGGAGCTGGATGACATGGGCAAGGGATTGATAGACTGGAAGGAAGTGGTGGATAAGTGAAAATGTTCAAAATCTCCATCGTGTTGAATAAAAAAGTACAGAATTTATTCAATACGATGGATGTATTTAGAGCCTTATAACCAACCATGACAGCTTATGATCAATTATTTTGTCATGCCGTGAACATAGTAGTCATGAGTTTACAAGTGGTTACAATGGGTGACTAATAGCCAAGCGACTTCATCCACTTGTTCACCTTTGACAGATCGTTACGAGTTTCGTGTCCGTAGATACTAAACGCTTCCTTGAAGGTCGCATTAGGATAAAGCTTCTTCAAGTCCTCCACTACGTTGCCCAATCCGCTACCCTCGTGGGTGGTGAACG
>CAVCCB010000190.1:0-3342 GCA_963600595.1 Subdoligranulum sp. APC924/74
AACTCTACCTCGGCAACCTCGACTCGCTGCGCGACTGGGGCTATGCCAAGGACTATGTGGAGTGCATGTGGCTCATCCTCCAGGCAGAGAAGCCCGAAGACTTCGTCATCGCCACCGGCAAGCAGCACTCCGTGCGCGAGTTCGCCCAGCTGGCTTTCCACTATGTGGGCATCGAGCTGAAGTGGGAAGGCAAGAATGAGAACGAGAAGGGCATCTGCGCGGAAGGTCCCGAGGAACTCATCGGCAAGACCCTCGTCGAGGTGTCGCCCGACTTCTACCGTCCCACCGACGTGGTGAACCTCTGGGGAGACCCCACCAAGGCGAAGGCAAAGCTCGACTGGAACCCCAACACCACTTCCTTCGAGGATCTGGTAAGGATTATGGTGGAGAGTGACATGGCGAAGGTGGCGGCAGAGGACGCCGGAGAGCGCGTGCGCTGCAACCTCGTGGAGTATTTGGAGAAAGGAATCGTGAAATAGGGAACCATGGCAAAGAAAGTATTTGTAAGCGGCTGCTACGACCTGCTTCACTCGGGTCATGTGGAGTTCTTCCAGCAGGCATCCCGCTATGGCGACCTGTATGTGGGCATCGGTTCCGATGCCACTTATCTGGAGTACAAGCACCGCAAGCCGATGTTCCCGCAGGAGGAACGTCTGTTTATGGTGAAGAACATCAAGGCGGTGAAAGACGCCTATATCAACGAGGGCAGAGGCGTAATCGACTTCCTGCCCACGCTCGACCTGGTGAAGCCCGACGTGTTCGTGGTCAACGCCGAGGGCGGTTCGGAGGAGAAGCGCAGAATCTGCGAAGAGCGGGGCATCGAGTATGTGGAATTGCAGCGCACACCCCACGAGGGACTGACGGCACGCTCTTCCTCCGACCTGAAGAAGGCTCTGGCTACATCCGCCGACAGCTCCGGTGAGGGCGCAGGCATCCCCACGCGCCTCGACCTCGCCGGCACATGGATAGACCAGCCCTACGTGAGCCAGTACCATCCGGGATGGGCCATCACCATCTCGCTGGAACCCACCTTCGAGGTGAGAGACCGCTGCGGACTCTCCACCTCCACACGCAACATGATCAAGAAGATATGGCCGGTGAAACTGCCCAAGATGGACCCCGAGATGCTGGCGCGGCTGGTGTTCTGCTTCGAGAACAACCCCGAGCGCCACGACGGCATCATCTCCGGCGCACAGGACTCCATCGGCATCTGCATCCCCGGACTGGCGCGCCACTACTATGACCACAACTTCTGGCCGGTGAAGATAGAGAGCACGCAGGACGAGATGACCCTCCGCTTCCTCGAATCCCACCTCGTGATGGTGCCCATGGAGCCCAGGCGTCCCGGGTGCAGCGTGGTGGAGGGCAAGGACATCACCGAGGAGAAGGTGAAGGCGCTCGCCGATGCAGCCGACGCTTGCTGGAAGGCGATACTCGCCCACGACCTCGAAGGCTTCGCCGCTGCCTACAGGGCATCCTTCGCGGCACAGACGGCCATGTTCCCCGGTATGGTGAACCCCTCCGTAGACGGCGTGGTGGAGCCCAGTGCCAGCGTGCAGCCGATGATAGACAAGTACAGCGCCATGGACGGCGTGCTTGCCTGGAAGATGCCGGGCGCAGGCGGCGGAGGCTACCTTGCACTGGTGGTGGAAGACAGTAAGGATTTTGTAGAGAAGCATGATGAAGCATTCCATCTTCAGATACGAAGGGCATAACTATCTTGTGCCCTTCCTGCTCGTCAGTTCGCTGTTCTTCATGTGGGGCTTCGCCCATGGCATCCTTGAGGTGCTGAACCCCCACTTCCAGGAGTCCTTCCACATCAGCAAGACCCTGTCGGCGTTCACCCAGGTGGCGGTCTACGGTGCCTACTTCCTGATGGCACTGCCCGCAGGCTGGATAGTAAGGCGGTGGGGCTACAGGAGGGGCGTGATCACGGGGCTCTCGCTCTTCGGGGTGGGGGCGCTGATGTTCGTGCCCGGTGCCAGGGTCAACAGCTTCGCCTTCTATGTGCTGTCGCTCTTCGTGCTGGGCTGCGGACTCACCTGTCTGGAGACCTCTGCCAATCCCTACACCACGGTGCTGGGCAACCCCGACGCCGCCGAGAGCCGCATCAACTTCTCGCAGTCGCTCAACGGCATCGGATGGATCGTGGGGCCGCTGGTGGGCGGACAGCTCCTCTTCACGGGCGTCAGCATCGCCGTGCCCTACGCAGTGGTGGGCATCTTCGTGTTGGCGATGGCACTGGTGTTCTCCCGTGTCAGCCTGCCCGACCCGAGGAAGGTGCATGAGGCGGAGACCCACGAGGCTGTGGCGGAAGTGCCCGTACGATGGGCGGCTTTCGGATTCGGCCTGCTCACCCTGTTCCTTTACGTGGCGGCGCAGACGGGCGTCAACAGCTTCTTCATCAACTATGCGGTGGAGAGCATCGACATCGACAAGCAGACGGCAAGCACAGTCCTCGCCTTCGGCGGCATGGGACTGTTCTTCGTGGGCAGAGTCTTGGGCGGCGTGCTGATGAACTGTGTCAGGCCCAAGTACGTGCTGCTCTTTTGTGCCCTGCTTGCCATGCTGGGCACGACGGTGGTGGTCACCTGCACGGGCATCGTGTCGCTCGTGGCGTTCCTCGTCCTCTACCTGGGCGAGAGCATCATGTTCCCCACCATCTTCTCCCTCGCGCTGAGGGATGTGGGCACGCATACGCAGACGGCTTCCTCCCTCTTGGTGATGACCATCGTGGGCGGAGCGATAGCCCCGGTGCTGATGGGGCACATCGCCGACACCACGGGCAGTATGGCACTGGCATTCGTCATCCCGCTGGTATGCTATGCGGTCATCGCTGTCTATGCGGTGACGAGAAAGACAAAACAAAAAACGGAAAAGTTATGAGCTTAGACAAAAACGCAAAGATTTACATAGCCGGACACCACGGACTCGTGGGCTCGGCAATTTGGAACAACCTCAAGGCAAGAGGCTACAACAACCTCGTGGGCCGCAGCCACAGGGAACTCGACCTCACAGACCAGTACCAGGTGGAGAAATTCTTCGACGAGGAAAAGCCCGACGCAGTGGTGCTCGCCGCAGCCTTCGTGGGCGGCATCATGGCAAACTCGCTCTACCGCGCCGACTTCATCATGCAGAACATGAAGATGCAGTGCAACGTCATCTCCAACGCCTACTCCCACGGCGTGAAGAAACTCCTCTTCCTCGGCTCCACCTGCATCTACCCCAAGAACGCACCGCAGCCCATGAGCGAGGACGTGCTCCTGACCTCCCCCCTGGAGTATACCAACGAGGAGTATGCCATCGCCAAGATTGCCGGACTGAAGATGTGCGAGAGCTACA
>CAVCCB010000191.1:0-3263 GCA_963600595.1 Subdoligranulum sp. APC924/74
ATAAAGCAATATGCAACGATATACAAAAAGTGCAACCCTTTTTAACGCAAACAAAGTCACTGAAAACCAGTGACTTTGTTTGTAAATCGTATTATTCCGCTTTATATCCTATTTTTTACCCGAAATTGTCATACATGATGCTCTCCTGATCCACACCGAGAGAGTCAAGATAGTCGGTAACAGTCTTGATAAGCATAGGAGGTCCGCAGAGATAGTACTCACAGTCCTCGGGAGCCTCATGATCCTTTAGGTAGGTATCGCGGATACAGTTAACGGCAAATCCCTCATAATACTTCACGCCCTGTGCATCAGCCACAGGATCCTTACGGTCGAGCGAGAGGTGGAAGTGGAAGTTCGTGAACTCCTTCTCCAACTCCCAGAAGTCCTCCAGGAAGAATGCTTCGCCGAGCGCACGCGCACCGTAGAAGAAGTGGAGCTCACGGTCGGTGGTATGCAAGGTTTTGGTCATGTGCATAATTTGGGCACGAAGAGGAGCCATACCGGCACCACCACCAATCCAGATCATCTCCTTTCCGGAGGTGAAGTTGGGATGGAAGTCGCCATAAGGACCACTCATCATTACCTTATCGCCTGGTTTCAGGGAGAAGATGTAAGAGGAAGCGATACCCGTAGGCACGTTCTGGAAACCTACCTGCGGACGGGGTAGGAACGGCGTGGTGGCAATACGTACGGTAAGCGTGATAATGTCGCCCTCATCGGGGTAATTGGCCATAGAGTAGGCACGCACGGTAGGCTCGGGGTTATGTGCCTTGAGCGAGAGGATGTTAAACTTCTCCCATGTACCGATGTACTCTTTGCCTATAAGGTCCTTGTCGAAGTCCTTGTCATAGTCAATGCAGTCGTATGCAGGAATCTTAATCTGTGCGTAAGAACCCGGTACGAAGTCCATGTGCTCGCCAGGAGGCAGGGCCACCTTGAACTCCTTGATGAAGGAGGAGACGTTCTTGTTAGAGATGACCTCGCACTCCCATTCCTTCACACCCATCACGCTATCCGGTACCTTGATCTTCAAGTCGCCCTTCACCTTGCACTGGCATCCCAGACGCCAGTGGTCCTTGATCTGCTTACGGGTGAAGTGAGGCTTCTCTGAGTCGAGAATCTCGCCACCGCCCTCAAGCACCTGCACCTTGCACTGTCCGCAGCTTGCCTTACCACCGCAGGCAGAAGGCAGGAAGATGCCGTTCTCGTTGAGCGTAGTCATCAAGCTGCTGCCCTGGGGCACGTTGATGGTCTTGTCGCCATTGATTTCAATGTTCACGTTTCCGCTTGGGCTGAGATATTTCTTAGCCACCAGCAGGATGACAACCAGCAGGAGAATCACCACGAGGAACACTCCGATACTGGCCAATATAAATGATGTATTTACCATATTTCGATTCCTCCTATTTTAGATTTTCAAGCCTGAGAAGCAAAGCATGGCCATTGCCATGAGGCCCACGGTGATGAATGTGATGCCCAGACCCTGCAATGGTTTGGGCACATCGCAATACTGCATCTTCTCGCGGATGGCACCCATGAGGGTGATGGCGAGCGTCCAACCGATACCGGAACCAACAGCATAGACGATGCTGTCCCACACGTTGGTGATGGCCTGCGAGTTGGCGGGGTCCATAAGGATGCGCTGCTGCATGAAGAGCGAGGCACCCATGATGGCGCAGTTCACGGCGATGAGGGGCAGGAAGATACCCAGCGCCGAGTAGAGCGAGGGGGAGTACTTCTCTACCACCATCTCCACCAACTGCACGATACCGGCAATGACGGCGATGAAGAGGATGAAGCTCAGGTAGCTGAGGTCAACGCCCTCCATGAGGCAGTCGGGGCCGAGCACCTTGGTCTGCAAGAGATAATCCACAGGCACGGTTACGAGCAACACGAAGGTTACGGCACAACCAAGGCCGAAAGAGGTCTTCACGTTCTTGGACACGGCGAGGAAAGAGCACATACCCAGGAAGTAGGCGAAGATCATGTTGTCGACGAAAATCGAACGGAAAAATAAACTGATTGCGTGTTCCATCTTACTTCTCCTCCTTATAAATAAAGGCACGATGTACCCAGATTACACATCCCAGCAGAATCAACGCCATGGCAGGCATTGTCATCATACCGTTGTTAACATATCCGAAGTCGTAGGCGCCCTCT
Organism: Subdoligranulum sp. APC924/74; assembly: GCA_963600595.1. GTDB lineage: Bacteria > Bacteroidota > Bacteroidia > Bacteroidales > Bacteroidaceae > Prevotella. Next base: position 2,161 of record CAVCCB010000191.1, read on the forward strand.
GGAATCAGCTGGAAGCCGAGCAGGGAGCCACGGCCGAGCAACTCGCGCACGGCACCCACGATGACGAGGATGAGGGCGTAGCCCAGTCCGTTGCCGATACCGTCGAGGAACGAGGGCCAAGGCTTGTTCATCATGGCGAACGCCTCAAGACGACCCATCAGGATACAGTTGGTGATGATAAGGCCCACATACACGGAGAGCTGTACGCTCACGTCGTAGGCGAAGGCCTTCAGCACCTGCGCCACGATGGTAACGAGGGCTGCCACCACCACGAGCTGCACGATGATGCGGATGCGCTGTGGGATGGTGTTGCGGATGATGGAAATGATCACGTTGGAGAATGCCGTGATGATGGTCACGGCAAGTCCCATCACAATGGCTGGCTTCAACTGTGAAGTGACAGCCAAGGCACTACAGATACCCAGCACCTGCACCATGATAGGGTTGTCCAGGTTCAGGGGCTTGAAGAGCGCCTCCTTATTTTGTTTACTAAATAACATAATTACAATTTATAATTTATAATTAATAATGTATAATTAGGCTTGCGCCCTAAAGCCTCGGTTTCCGCCAGGCAATTATTAATTATTAATTGTTAATTATTAATTACTTCAAGAACTTGGCGAGTCCTTCCTTCAGCATCTGGTCAACGCCGTTGGATGTGAGTGTGGCACCCGTTACGGCATCCACGTTGTTGGGGTCGTTGGCGGGAGCGTCTTTCTTCACACCCAGTTCGATACCAGCGGCTCCGTCCTTATGGATCTTCTTGCCCTGGAACTTCTCTTGCCACTTCACGTTGTCCTTGATTTCGGCTCCCAGTCCGGCAGTCTCGCCCTCGTGGTTGAAATACACTCCGTAGACGGTATTGTTGTCGGCATTCACGGCGATGAATCCATTGATGCCTCCCCAGAGTCCCATACCCTTCACGGTATAAACGGTCTTCTTCTGGCCGTCGATTTCGCACTCGTAGTACTTCTGGCCGTCTACCTCGCCTTCCTTCTTCACCACCTCCTGGTATTTGGCGGCGGCAGCCTCGTTGTCGAGGTCACGAAGGTTGAGGGCGTTGAGGATCTGCTTCTGCGTGTCGAGTGCCACGTTGGCATCCT
>CAVCCB010000192.1:0-3263 GCA_963600595.1 Subdoligranulum sp. APC924/74
TGCTGCAAGACATCTGCCTCACCAACTGCCGCAACTCCCTCTTCGAGCGACTCATCCGCTGGGAAGACCACGAGGAGCGAACCGACTTCATCGGCATCCTCCGCCGCCAGGGCAGAATGCACCCCGAGATAGCCGAGTTCCCCAACCGGATGTTCTACCAGAGGGAGCAGTTGGAGCCCGTGCCCTGCCCCCACCAGCTGGAGACGGAGCTCGGCTACACCCTCCCCTCGCTCGACCAGCTCGACGACCTGCTGAAGGAGCACCGCATGGTCTTCCTCCCCTCCGAGTTCTGCAAGGAGCCGAACGTGTCGGACAAGGTCAACTCCAGCGAGGCAGCCATCGTAGTGGACCTGCTGCGCCGCATCCACCGTTTCTACGGCGAAAGGTTCGACAGCCAGAAAACCGTGGGCGTCATCGTGCCCTACCGCAATCAGATAGCCATGATAAGGAAAGAGATAGAGCGGCTCGGCATCCCCGAGCTGGAGAAGATAAGCATCGACACCGTGGAACGCTACCAAGGGAGCCAGCGCGACGTGATCATCTACAGCTTCACCATCCAGAACATCTGGCAGCTCGACTTCCTCGCCGGCAACAGTTTCGTGGAGGACGGCGCCATCATCGACCGCAAGCTCAACGTCGCCATCACCCGTGCACGCAAGCAGATGATCATGACCGGCAACCCCGAGATACTGCGCAACAACCAGACCTTTAGCCAACTGATGGAGTTCGTGAGGCGGAAAGGCGGATTTTATGAGTGAAGAGGGAAGAAATCTGCCGCTTTATCGAAATTTCATCGAAAAAGTTTGGCGATTTGGAAATAAAACCCTATCTTTGCAAGCGAATAGACACGAAAGGATAAAAAGGAAGAGACATAAGAATATAGGATTCCAATGTTGAACGGCATTGGGATTCTTTATTTTTTTATGTCCCTCAAAACATATTTATTAACAATAAAACAACAAAGAAATTATGGCTTACATGTCACAAGAAGGCTACGACAAGCTCGTGGCAGAACTGAACCAGCTCATCTCCATAGAGCGTCCCAAGGCATCAGCCGCAATCGCTGAAGCCCGCGACAAGGGCGACCTGAGTGAGAACTCAGAGTATGACGCCGCCAAGGAGGCACAGGCGCATCTCGAAGATAAGATCAACAAGATGAAACTCACCATCGCCGAGGCGAAGATCATCGACACCAGCCGCCTCAGCACCGACGCCGTGCAGATTCTCTCCAAGGTGGAGATGACCAATATGGCCAACAAGGCGAAGATGACCTACACCATCGTGAGCGAGACGGAGGCGAACCTGAAGGAAGGCAAAATCTCCATCAAGACCCCCATCGCACAGGGACTGCTCAACAAGAAGGTGGGCGACATCGCCGAGGTCAAGATTCCGCGCGGCACCATCAAGCTGCGCATCGACAAGATCACCATCGAATAACCCTTAACAAAAACAAACGACTATGGCTACAATATTCTCCAAGATAGCTGCCGGTGAAATCCCCAGCTACAAGTGCGCCGAGAGCGACAAGTTCTACGCATTCCTGGACATCAGTCCCGTGGCTAAGGGCCACACACTGGTAATCCCCCGCAAGGAAGTGGACTACATCTTCGACATGGAGGACGGAGACCTGGCTGAGTTCGAGCTTTTCGCCAAGAAGGTGGCAAAGGCCCTCAAGGCTGCCTTCCCGTGCAAGAAGGTGGCACAGGTGGTGCTGGGTCTGGAAGTGGCGCACGCCCACATCCACCTCATCCCCATGAACAGCGAGGCAGATGTAGATTTCCGCAAGGAGCATCTGAAACTCTCCGAAGAGGAGTTCAAGGAGATTTCCGACAAGATCTACAGTGAGTTCCAAAAGCTCCAATAACAAGATTTGAGGGGTTGCAGACATCTTCTTTCTGCAACCCCTCAAGTCTTTTATACAAATTCCTCGCCTTTCCTCATCTGCACCTCGTTCACATACTTGCGAACCAAGGCAGAGGAGTCTTGCTTGCGGCAGACGAGCAACACGTTGTCCTTCTCCGCCACAATGTAGCCGTCCAGTCCGTTCAGCACGGCAAGCTTGCCCTTGGGCAACTTGATGACATTGTTGTGGCAGTCTTCCATGATCACGTCGCTGTCCACCACCACATTGTCGTCGTCGCCCTTCTGCATCGCCTCGTAGATACTGTGCCAGGTGCCCAGGTCAGCCCATCCGAAGTCACATTTCATCACATAGACATTGGAGGATTTCTCAAGCACGCTGTAATCTATCGAGATATTGGGATAGGAGGGGAAATTCTCCTTCATATAACTGTTTTCCGCCTCCACGGTGAAGACAGGACATTTCTCGTCGAAGTCGCGGAGCACCTGAGGCAACACTTTGGAGAAGCTCTCGCGCAGATAACTCACCTTGCTCAGGAACAAACCCGTGTTCCAATAGAATTCCCCACTCTCCACGAACATCTTGGCGAAATCGCGCTCCGGCTTCTCCGTAAACGACTGTACCTTATAGAGATGGTCTGCCACTGCGTCGCCGAGCTGGATGTAGCCATAGCCCGGCTCGGGGCGTGTCGGTTTCACTCCCATCGCCATAAAACAGTCGTTCTCCGCCACGAAAGCCAGTCCGTCAAGCACATTCTCGCGGAAAGCCTCCTCGTCGAACACCGCCTGGTCGGAAGGAGTGGCGATGATGCAGGCGTTGGGGTTGAGCATGGAGATGCGGTGGTTCGCCCAAGCCACACTGGGGGCTGTGTTGCGGGCAATAGGCTCCGACATAATCCGCTCCTCGGGAACGTCGGGCAACTGCTCCTTGACCAGCTCCACATAACTGTCATTGGTATTGACAAAGATGTGGTCTGCGGGCACTATCTTCGCCATGCGGTCGTAGGTCTGCTGCAACTGCGTCCTTCCCACGCCGAAGAAATCAATGAACTGCTTGGGGTATCCGGTGCGGCTGCATGGCCACAGCCGCCTACCTTTCCCACCGGCAAGAATCACGCAATAGTTATTATCGTTGTTTATCATATCTTGAATCTTTAACGTTATTATTTCAAATCATGTGTAAAGTTAGGAAATAATACCGAAGAAGCCAAGGATTTTTCCAGAAATTAATATTAATAAGGAGAAAAACAACATAAATTTAGCCTTGTAACCCCCATTTCGCATTTTTCCTAAACTTTTTCGGCCAAAAAGTTTGTCAGTTCAATTTTTATTAGTACCTTTGCAACCGCAATCGCCCAGATGGCGGAATCGGTAGACGCGCTGGTCTCAAACACCAGTGGAGC
>CAVCCB010000193.1:0-3254 GCA_963600595.1 Subdoligranulum sp. APC924/74
AATTAATTATTTGCAATTCAATTAATCATTTACAGTTCAATTGTTAATTATACATTATAAATTATACATTGAATTCCTCTGGGCAAATGAAGAAAAAGATTTTGCAATTAGCGGTACCGTCGATCATCAGCAACATCACGGTGCCGCTTTTGGGTTTGGTGGACGTCGCCATTGTGGGACACATCGGTGACGCCGCCTACATCGGTGCCATTGCCGTGGGGTCGATGCTCTTCAACGTCGTCTACTGGCTCTTCGGCTTCCTGAGGATGGGAACGAGCGGGATGACCTCGCAGGCACTGGGCAGGAGAGACCTCGCCGAGGTGACGAGACTGCTCCTGAGGTCGCTCTCCATCGGCATGGGCATCGGACTGCTCTTCGTCGTGCTGCAACCCTTGCTGATCCGGGGCGGACTGTGGGCGATGTCGCCCGAGGCGGACGTCATGGACCTGGCAAGGAGATACTGCCAAGTGTGCATCTGGGGAGCGCCGGCGGTGTTGGGACTCTACGGGTTCACGGGCTGGTACATAGGGATGCAGAACACCCGTGTGCCGATGGTGGTGTCGCTGACGCAGAACGTGGTGAACATCATCGCCTCGCTGCTGCTCGTCTTCTGCGGCGGGATGACGGTGGAGGGCGTGGCGCTCGGCACGGTCATCGCCCAATGGTGGGGCTTCGGCATGGCGGCACTGTTCTTCCGGCTGCATTACAGGCGGTTGGGTAACTACGACTACCGCCGGAACCTCTTCTCGGCAGAACCCCTGCGGAAGTTCTTCTCGCTGAACAGGGATATCTTTCTGCGGACGGTGTGTCTGGTGGCAGTAAACCTCTCGTTCACGGCGGCAGGGTCGAGGGAAGGTACCCTCGTACTGGCGGTGAACACCCTGCTGATGACCCTCTTCACCCTCTTCTCCTATTTCATGGACGGTTTTGCCTACGCCGCCGAGGCGTTGGCGGGGAAATATTACGGAGCCGGCAACAGGGAGGCGTTCAGGCAGGTGGTGAGAGGCGTGTTCCTCTACGGCACAGTAGTGGCAGCGGGCTTCACCTTATTATATATAGTGGGCGGCGAGCGTTTCCTCGGGCTGCTGACCAGCGACAGTAGGGTAGTGGCGGCATCGGGCGAGTATTTCCGGTGGGCGGTGCTGGTCCCCTTGTCGGGCATGGCAGCGTTCGTCTTCGACGGCATCTTCGTGGGCATCACCCAGTCGAAGTCGATGCTGCTCTCCACGCTCATCGCCTCCGCCACGTTCTTCGTTCTCTACCTCCTGCTGCATCCCACGATGGGCAACCACGCCCTATGGCTGGCGTTCCTCGTGTACCTCGCCGTAAGGGGGCTGGTGTTGCTATACATCTCAAACAAAAAAAAGGGCATTATACAAAATAAGTGAAAATTATTTTGTGTTTTGCCCTTTTTAGCTTAACTTTGCAGCAACAAAGATTTAGAATCATGGGAAAGGCAAAGAGAATACCATACGGAGTGTCCAACTTTGTAGACATCGTAGAGCGCAACCAGTATTACGTGGACAAGACCATGTATATACCCAAGTTGGAGGACGAGGCAGATGCCTTGTTCTTCATTCGTCCGCGGCGTTTCGGCAAGAGCCTCTTCATCAATATGTTGCGGGCATACTACGACATCAATATGAAAGGGCGGTTCGAGGAACTCTTTGGCAATCTCTGGATCGGTTCGCACCCCACGGAGGACCAAGGCAAGTTTCAGGTGTTGTATTTCGACTTCTCAAGGATAGGTGGAAACATCGATGCGCTGCAAGAATATTTCAATGACTACTGCAACATCATCCTTGACAGTTTCATAGAGAGTTACAGCCAGTATTACAGTGAGGAATTTGTGCGGAGGGTGAAGGATGCCGCCACTACGAGCAGCAAGTTGAACCTGATCCATGCGGAGGCATCGAAAAGAGAGTATAAACTCTATCTCATCATCGACGAATATGACAACTTCACCAATGTGGTGCTGAATGAGCACGGCGAGAAAGTGTATTGGGCACTGACCCATGCCAGCGGTTTCTACCGTGACATCTTCAAGTTGTTCAAGGGTATGTTTGACCGCATCTTCATGACGGGCGTGAGTCCTGTCACCCTCGATGACCTGACCAGCGGGTTCAACATCGGATGGCACATCTCCACCAAGCCCGCCTTCAACCAGATGCTCGGCTTCTCCACAGAGGACGTGCGCGACATGATCGTGTATTACAAGGAGACGGGCAAGATACGCCAGGACGCTGATGTGGAGGCTATCATCGCAGACATGAAGCCGTGGTACGACAACTATTGTTTTGCAAAGAGTGCGCTAAAAACACAAAGTAAGGTGTTCAACTGCGATATGGTGCTTTATTATCTCCGCAACTATATGGAGACGGGGGAGGCTCCAGAGCAGATGATTGACCCCAACACCAAGACCGACTATGGCAAGATGAAGAAACTGCTCCAGTTGGACAAGTTGGACGGAGACCGTAAAGGCATGATCTACGAGATAGCCCAGAAGGGGGAAATCTTGGGAAATATAGAGGAGAGCTTCGCAGCCAAGATGCTGGTAGACCCCAAAATATTCGTCAGCCTGCTGTTCTATTACGGAATGCTGACCATCAAGGCTGTTCGTGGCGACAAGTTGGTATTGGGCATCCCCAACAACAATGTGCGCAAGCAGTATTACGAGTACCTCTTGGAACAGTATAACGAGAAGTCACCGCTCGACACGGGAAAACTCGGCGACTATTTCTATGACATGGCTTATGAGGGAAAGTGGAGAGACGGACTTCAGTTCTTGGCAGATGCCTACGCCAAGGCATCGTCTGTGCGCGACGGCATCGAGGCAGAGCGCAACATACAGGGATTCTTCATGGCTTATCTCAGTCTGGACAACTACTATTATACAGCCCCCGAGCTGGAGCTGAACCATGGGTTCTGCGACTTCTTCCTCTTGCCCAACCTGACCCATTACGCCAGTGAGCATTGCTATATCATCGAGCTGAAGCTGGTTCCCAAGCGTGCCAAGGGAATGTCGGAGGAAGAGTATGGGAAACTCGTGGAGCAGCAATGGGAGGATGCCAAAGTGCAAGTCAATGGCTATGCCTCAGCCCCGCGGGTGGAGGCATTGCGCCAGGGCACCCGGTTGCATAAGATCATCATGCAGTTTGACGGTCACAAGCTCGTCAGACTGGATGAGGTTTGATATAGAACATTTATCTCGAAAAATTGCACATACAAAAGACGTGTGCGCATTTTTCGGGAAA
>CAVCCB010000194.1:0-3238 GCA_963600595.1 Subdoligranulum sp. APC924/74
CCCATACAGCGTACAAATGTAGTTAATAAATCTTTCATAGCAAAAAAAAATGGATTATCTTTGCATTTTTTAAAACCTTATTATTAATTTTGCCCTCGAAATGACAGAAAATCTTATTGGGGAGACACACCGACCCGGAAGAATAGAAGTGGTGTGCGGATCTATGTTCTCGGGAAAAACCGAGGAACTGATACGAAGAATGAAGCGAGCCAAGTTTGCCAAGCAGAAGGTGGAAATCTTCAAGCCAGCGCTAGACACTCGTTACTCCGAGGAAGACGTAGTGAGCCACGACAGAAACTCTATCCGCTCTACACCTATCGACTCCTCCGGATCCATCCTCTTATTGGCATCGGACATCGACGTGGTAGGCATCGACGAAGCACAGTTTCTTGACAATGGACTGGTGGAAGTGTGCAACGAACTCGCCAATCGTGGCATACGCGTCATTGTGGCCGGACTCGACATGGACTACAAGGGTGTGCCCTTCGGCCCGATGCCAGCGCTATGCGCCATCGCCGACGAGGTGACCAAGGTACACGCCATCTGCGTAAAGTGTGGTGCACTTGCCTATGTGAGCCACCGCCTCGTCAACAATGACAAGCGGGTGCTGCTAGGCGAACAAGACGAGTATGAGCCGCTGTGCCGCGACTGTTATCAGAAGGCCATAAAGAGGGAAGAGTGAAGAACAAAGTATGAAGAATCCACTTGTTCATCACGCAACTCAAAACAAAATCAATCATTATGCCAAAGGAAATTACATTCGATAAATTTATACGTTGGGCTGGTGTCGCCATCCTGGTGATAACTGTGCTCTACGTGGTCAACTATCTGAGCGCGGTGCTCCTACCCTTCTTCGTGGCCTGGCTCTTCGCCTATCTACTATACCCGGTAGTGAAGTTTATCGAGACCAAACTCCTCATCAAGGTGAGAGCCATCTCCATCATCATGGCGATGGGTGCAGCCATCGCCATTGTCGGCGGCATGCTCTGGCTCATCATACCTCCGATGATAGACCAGTTTGACAAACTGGGCGAGGTACTTACCCGATGGCTCCATCAGACCACCCACACCAACAACCTCACGGCAATGCTCAAGGACTGGTTTACCGCCAACCAAGCCCAAGTGGAGCATTTCTTGAAAAGCGCTGATTTCAGCAACACCTTGAAGTCGGCAATGCCCAAGGTGTTCGCCGTGCTAGGACAGACGGCCAATATACTCATCAGTATCGTGGCTTCGATGATTACCTTATTATATATGTTCTTCATCCTGCTCGACTATGAGACACTGACCTCCAACTGGGTACGCATTTTCCCCAAGAAGAACCGCCCCTTCTGGCATTCGTTGATGAAGGACGTGGAGCGAGAACTCAACAACTACATCCGCGGACAATGTATGGTGGCGCTATGCATGGGCATCATGTTCTGCATCGGCTTCACCATCATCGGCTTCCCGATGGCGATAGGTCTGGGCATCCTCATCGGCATCATGGACTTGGTGCCCTACCTCCACACCTTCGCCCTTATCCCCACTGCCTTCCTCGCCATGCTGAAGGCCGCCGACACGGGACAGAACTTCTGGTTGGTCTTCGGACTGGCGTTCCTGGTGTTCTGTGTGGTTCAGGTCATCACCGACATGATTGTCACCCCCAAGATCATGGGCAAGGCGATGGGCCTGAACCCCGCCATCCTTCTCCTGAGCCTCTCCGTATGGGGGGCGTTGCTGGGCTTCATCGGCTTGATTGTAGCCCTGCCACTCACCACGCTCATCATCGCCTACTGGCAACGGTATGTGACCCGGGAAAAGCCGCATTATCTGATAGAACAGCGGTCTGCGGATGACATTTCGGCACATGAAACGGTGGAAAAGTAAGAAATATAACAAAAAAAAAGCTAAATATTTGGTAATATCAGAAAAATGTCGTACCTTTGCACACGCTTTTGAATAAGAAGTTGGTCAGAGACTCGCTAGCTCAGCTGGTAGAGCACAACACTTTTAATGTTGGGGTCATGGGTTCGAGCCCCATGCGAGTCACAGAAAAGGCAGTTATCTATTTTAGGTAACTGCCTTTTTCGTTTAAGGCATCCGCAAACCGGACAACCGACGGCGGACGGACGCACAACCATTTCCCCTCTCTCACCACTGGCTCAAGTCAGCCTTGGCTTCCACCTTTTTTTCTATATTATCCGGCAATTTGGAGAAGAAGTCGAAGCCGGTGATGCGCTCCACCTCGTCGACGGAGTTGACGAAGTCGGTCTTCTTCTTTCCCTTCTGCGACTGGTTGCGGCAGATGAAGCCGATTGCCTGGGGATTGCTGCCGGTGCGAAGGATGACCTTGAAGAAGGCATCGGGCACCACCACCTTGTTCTTGCCCAACTTGCGATGCTGGCTGTTGAGATAAATGGGACCGCATACGATGTAGACTTTTCCGTATTTCTTCGCCCAAGTGCGACACTGCTGTTCGATGGTGTTCCATACGCCAGCATTCAGACTATGGTTCTGCGGACACATATTGGTCATCAGGAAACACTCCCTCATCGCCTTCTCGCTCCACTTGTTGTCGCCTGCCGGGCACATGTGTCCACGGTCGAAACCACTGTTATAATAGTCAGACTTGTCACCACGGGGCGCAGGCATCTCCGTGTCATCCTCGAAGTCCGTGCGCTGCACCTTGCCCGAGGCATGTTCCTTGGTCAGTATCCACGCCACCCAGTTGGGCTGGCGGGTGTCATGGTTGTAGGAGACTGTGTACGCCGTGCGGTGCTTGACGGTTTGCGACAGCTGCTTGTTGTACGTTGGGATTTCCAGTCCAGCCACATTTTCATTGGCAGGAATGGCTGAAGACAGCAACATGACAGCCGCCATCAACAAGAGATTACGATAGAAATTCTTCATAAATGATACCTAAATTTGTTTTCAATATGCAAAAGTATGAATTTATTTGTTAAAAGCAAAGAAAAATCTCGATTTTTTCTTGCACGATTCAAAAATTAGTTGTACCTTTGCAGCCGATTTAGAAATGAACGATCGGGATTTGGCGCAGTTGGTAGCGCACACGTCTGGGGGGCGCGAGGTCGCTGGTTCGAGTCCAGTAATCCCGACAAAGCTAAGTCAAGCGAGAGATAGTTGCATTACTGCAGCTATCTCTTTTGCTTTTAGCCAATATCAATCAAGGAAATATTTTGAGTAACTACTCAGCACCCCCTTGAAAAACAAATTTTCTAAGAGTGCCATATAGAAT
>CAVCCB010000195.1:0-3175 GCA_963600595.1 Subdoligranulum sp. APC924/74
CTGCACGACAGTCGGCTATAGACTGGTGGAAGGAGAATGTTGGAGAGCCACAATCCTATGAAACCGAAGTCGGTGTCGTTGATATTGACGAACGGTCTGTTGGTGACTCACTCGCTCATGGCTACAATCAAGCAAAACTTGATGCAATCACTTCGCTCAACAATGGCTTTAACAATGCAGTGTATCTTGGAACCTTACCAGACTTCACTCGTCAAGAGGGCGTAAACAATCATTATTTTGCTTATCCTATCAAATATGACGGGAAACGGAACTATGTGTTCTGTCGTGCTATGCAGGACAACAACAAGAATCGGCTGTATGTCCACGAGGTGTTTGTTGCGGATAGATTAAATAATGAGGGCAATACCCTTCAAACCGCAGCGTTTCAGCCTCACGGAGGTATAGCCCTCGACAAGTCAATCCTTTCGGATGCCTTGTCGAAAGCAAAGATAGTCGAAGAATTCGACAATCCCAAACTTTCGGAGTCAAAACAGCCGGATTTTTCCAAACGAGATGAGGAATACCTTGAAGCGGTGGAGCGAGGAGATATGGAATTAGCGCAGCGGATGGTGAATGAAGCCGCAGAGGCCGCTGGGTATTCGAGGGACTCAAGTTATCAGGGTACATCAGCATTTAATGGTGCCGCACCTTGGGGAAATGCCTATTTCTTGACCAAGGAAGAACGGAAGGCCGCTTGGGATAATGATGAGTATGATGGCGACCAAACATTGGGAGACTATATCCATAGAGGCATAGATTTGATGAATTTAGACTTTGTTGCTTTAGACCCTCGTCATTATCGTGCAGCCGACAATAATCGAAGAGAGGCTATATCCAATGTGCGCAATGCCATCCAGAAAAAGAGCAAGAAGATAACTATGTATAGAAGTGTACCCGCAGACGTGAAAGAAGGCTCTTTCAGAAATGGAGACTGGGTTACGCCAAGCCGCGGATATGCCATCGAAAATGCAAAGGTTCATGGCTGGGGCGACGACTATCGTATTATAGAGCAGAAAGTACCTGTAGATGAGATTTGGTGGGACGGCAACGATATAGCAGAATGGGGCTATGGTAAAGAGTCGGATTTTATCAATGATACAGATTTTGCCTATAAGAACACTCAGAACAACCGCAAATTGCTGGATGCGGTCACATACGATGATAATGGTAATGTGATACCCCTGTCGAAGCGTTTCAATGAGCGGAAAGATGACGTTCGTTTCTCCAAGCGAGAATCATCCGCGCCTTTGACCGAGCGAGAGCGCACACTCCGTGATGCCTTGGTTGACCAAGCACGTGCCGCAGGGCTGAACGTGGTGGTTGATGAGCAAGCGCAGCAAGTCCTCGATGCAGTGAATGGAATGAACCCGAGATTCAACAAGGTCTATCACGGAAGCGGTGCTTACTTTGATGAATTCGACCACAGCCACATGGGAGAGGGCGAAGGAGCGCAAGCCTATGGCTGGGGAACGTATGTAACCGAAGTGGAAGGCGTTGCCCTCTTATATGCGAGCAAGACCGCAAAAGTAGCCAATGAACCCGATGAGATGGAGATGCAAGATGCAATGATAGACATAGTATCTGAATTAGAGGAACACTATGGAGTGCCGGGGGGAATCGCTGAATTAATTTATAACGGCGATGGTTTTGACATCTTAGACATAAGTCTGGATAAAGATACTCTTGCTGGTTGGCGAAATTACTTCCGTGAACACGATGCCGAGTGGGGCCATCTTTACAAATCAGTTGACGATTATGACATAGACGAAAAGTCCGACAGAGAAGAACTTGCTGAAGCAATTAAAACTTCAATATTCGACACTGCTGGAAAAATAGCACATAAGTATGATGATGCTTTTGGCGTTATCCCGCGGTCGTATCTCTACATAGTTGAAATTCCTGATGACAACGGAAGCAACTATCTTGATTGGGCCAAGGTAATATCTGAAGAAGAAGCCAAGCGCGCCTTTGATAGATTAGGTGAGCCACTGCCAACATATACCCCATCGGGAGAATCCCTATACCAGCAATTAGAGTCAGTCTTGGGCAGCGACAAAAAAGCATCCGAGTTTCTTTCCGACCTTGGCTATGTCGGCATCAAGTACCCTACTGGATTCCAAAGCGGAGGGCGAGCAGACGGAGCCAAGAACTACGTCATCTTCAACGAGGCGGATGCGGAGATAACCGACCATATGCGCCTCTTTCGCACAAAGGATGGAGAGGCATACGGCTTCACCATGGACGGGAAGATTTACCTCGACCCACGCATCGCCACAAGCGAGACTGCAATCCACGAATACACCCATCTCTTCAGCGACATGGTTCGCTCCACCGACCCCAAGCAATGGAAACACTTGGTCGGTCAACTCAAAGGATCCGAACTTTGGAACGAGGTGAAGGAGCGTTATCCCGAACTCACCACCGATGACGAGATTGCCGATGAAGTGTTCTCCACCTTCAGCGGCCGCCGTGGTGCAGAGCGACTCCGCAAGGAAGCCGAGCGCATCACCCAAAGCAACCAAAGCGTCTTCGACAAGGCAAAGGCAATGGCGGTGCTTCAGAATGTCCGTGATGCCATCCGTCAGTTCTGGAACAAGGTAGCAGAGATGTTCGGCATCCACCGAATGCGTTCAGCGGAAGAACTCGCCGACATGAGCCTCGCCGACCTCATCGACTCCAAGAACCCAACCAAGGGCGAAACGGGAATGGCTAAACGTGGCGAGACAGGCAAGTCGTTGGCAACATCAGGCACATACTTCAGCGGTGGTGGTCTCCTTGAAGAAGGGCTGAAGGGTATTATTGACCCGAAGGTGGCTGTGGAATATAGCGAGAAGATTTCTGGTGTATATGCCGACAACCACGGCAACCATATCGTTACGGCCGATGTCCGTAGCGTAGACCCTCGCAAACTCGTTGATGCAGTCAAAGGTGGTGAGGTGCAATACTTCCACGCATCTCCTGTCTGCAAGAACTTCTCAATCGCAAAGCACGACAACGGAGAAGTGCCGCTCGATATTGAAACCGCCAAGGCAACTGCCAACTTCATCGCCAAGACAAGTCCGAAGGTAGTGACAATTGAAAACGTGAAAGGCTACCGCAATAGCGATGCACTGAAGATTATCACTGATGAACTCACTCGACAAGGCTACGACTGGGATGCAGATGTATACAATGC
>CAVCCB010000196.1:0-3173 GCA_963600595.1 Subdoligranulum sp. APC924/74
CCCTGCAGATGGTCGGCGAGCACCGTACCCATCTCCGCATCTATCTTCATCAGGCGGTCTATCTGCGCCGCATAAATCTTGCGCTTCAACCTGAACTCCTTCATCAGCTCACCCACAATATGCTCCGAGTCGGAGGCGGAACCTCCGTTGCCAGCCACGAGCAACTTGCGCCCGGCGGCATACGTCTCCTCCAATATCTGGTAAGCCTTCAATATATCCTCCTTGCAGCTGTCCAACTGTGGATAACGCTGCACCAATGTTTCGATGTGCTTGTTCATATCAAGACTGCCAATTTAACATTCAACATTTAACACTTAACATTCTCACATCGTCCGTCGGATATATCTTCCAGCCATGCGCCCCTCCGTCCGAGAATTGGAACGGCATCACGAAACCGCTCAGTTTCTTCAATGCCTCTTCCACTTCCTTCTTTCGGGTAGGTTCCACCACAAACATGATGAACCCTCCGCCACCGGCACCGCTCACCTTCCCAGCCTTTGCACCGGCAGCCATCGCCACATCCATCGCCTCCTGAATCATCGGGTTGGTGATGTTGTTTGCCATTTTCTTCTTGTTCTCCCATCCCTCGCGCAGGATGTCGGCAAAGCCGTTGATGTCGCCCTTCAATATGGCGAGCTTCATGTCCTTGGCGCTCTGCTTGATCTTGTGCATCGCCTCCACGGCATCGTTCTCGCCCTTCGAGGTGTTCGCCTTCTGTTCCTCGATGATGGCGGCACTGCTGCGGCTCTTGCCTGTGAAGTAGAGCAGCATGCTCGCTTCCAACTCGTCCACAATCCATCGCTTTATCTTCAAAGGGTTCACAATAACGATGTCGTTCTGCAGGAACTCCATATAGTTGAACCCACCGAAGGCGGCGGCATACTGGTCTTGCTTGCCCCCGGAGAGTCCCAAGTCCTTGCGCTCTATCTCGTAGGCAAGGCGTGAAATCTCGTAGTCGCCGAGCGGCAGACCGAGCCATTCCACGAATGCCTTCAGGATGCTCACCACCATCGTCGATGACGTGCCAAGCCCCGAACCGGCAGGAGCATCGTTGTAGGTGGTAATCCTGAACGGCCTGGCACCCACGCCGAAGTCCTTCACCACACGGTTGTACACGCCCTTCACCAGACTCGCCTCGCCGTCTATCTCCAGCCTTTCCGCCACGGGATAGCTCTTGTGGCACTGGGCATCGAAGGCATCTATGGTGATGAGTCCGTCGTCCGTCTCCTCGATGGTCGTATAGGCATAGAGGTTGATGGTTGCGTTCAATATCAGTCCCCCGTACATGTCGCTGTAGGGCGACACGTCGGAGCCTCCGCCCGCCAGTCCGAGGCGCAGCGGAGCCTTACTTCTCACGGTCAGTTTCTGTTTCATCTTTCAGATATTTTTATTGTGTTCTATATTCCAATCCTTGTCGGCGAACACCCCTCATATCTTCCAGATGAAACCCTCACCGTGCCGTCCCCCTATCCCTTGTCGAAGGGGTTGCGGTAGCAGCCCAGCAGTTGCAGGGCGAAGTATCTGAAGAAGTGGATGTCGTCGACGAAATAGCGTCTGAAGAGCCGCTTAGGCTCCTTGAGGAAGCGATAGAACCACTCCATTCCGGCTTTCCGCCAGAACTGTGGTGCCCGCTTCAGCGTTCCTGCCTCGAAGTCGATGGTGGCTCCGAGTGCCATGAAGAGTTTTACCCCCCCCATTTTGTCCTTATACTTCATAATCCATTTCTCCTGTTTGGGCGCACCCACGCCCACGAGCAGCACGTTGGCACCGCTCTCGTTCACGATACGGCACAGTTCCTCGCATTCCTCCTCGTTCTTCTCGAATCCGAACGAAGGGGAATGAGCACCTACTACCATTCTTCTGCCCACCTTTCCGTTGATGCGTTCCATCGCCTTTTGGGCAATGCCCTCCTTGGCACCGAGCAGGAATATCCTGCAGTCGGCATCATCCTTGTGGTACATATAGTAAGAGGTGAAGAAGCTCGAACCCGGTATCGCCTCCTTGATGGGAGTCTTCAGCAGTTTGCCGAACAGGTAGAGTATCTTCGAGTCACACACCACCCATTCCGCCTTCCGATAGACTTCATAAAACTCCCTGTCCTTCTGCAGTTTGATCAGATGGTCGAGGTTAGGGGTCACGAGCACCCCCTCCGTCAGGTTCTCCAAGAGCTCCCGACGGGTCGTGTTTTGAATATCAATATTCAATACCTTTACAGTTTCCATTTCAAAAGAAATTGATAAATTATTGTTAATAATACATGCCGTTATATCGTATATATGGAATATATTATGTATCTTTGCGCCAAAGTTAAACCATATAAACAGACAGCGTTATGAGTACAGCAACATTAGCACCCTCCAAGAGAAAAATTATCGACTTGAACGAAGACACTTTCAAGACCCTTTCCATCATGGCCATACAGAAGGGCACCAACCTCAAGAAGTACATTGAAGATGTACTGAATGAGCTGGCAGAAGATTATGAGGATGCCAAGCTTTATGCGAAGTTGAGCAAGGAACATCCAGAAGGTCTTATCCCAGTCAGCAAAGAAGAACAGGAAGAATTTGAAAAGTGGCTTGGCGTATGAAAGTTAAATTCTCTAGTTCCTTCATTAAAGCCTCCAAGAAACTTTCAGGCAAAATGCTTGAATCTCTGAAGCGCACCATTGAGGAGGTGAAACAAGCCAACGACCTCAATGCTATTACCGACTGCAAGAAGTTGGTCGGCTATCGCAAAATCTACAGGATTCGTATAGGAGACTATCGAGCCTTGTTCACGTTAGAGATAGAAATCTCCAGTGATACAGTTTTCTTCCAATTCCTCACACCCCGTGGCGAAGCCTACGGCAAGAAAGTAAAGACCGAACTGAAACGTATTGATAAGGAATAAGGCTTTCGTGCCTTATTCCTTCATATTCTTCCTGTATATCTCCAGAAATCTCCCGCTGCTCGCCACCATTTTCCTGTTCGCCCTGTTCTGATACCACACGCCAAAGGGCTTCACATAATACCGCAGCAATTTCACCGTGGGGCGCAAAGCCCTTTTCAGTGCGCTCTTCGGCGTATGCCAACACCCCATGCCATGATGGATGCAGTAGCCACCGTCGCGCTTGAACGATGCCGAGTCAAAGTAATGGCGAGGATAGATGTAGCACCCCTTAGCAAACTCACGAT
>CAVCCB010000197.1:0-3169 GCA_963600595.1 Subdoligranulum sp. APC924/74
TTGGGCAATTCCTTCACGATGTGGATGCTCTGGTTGTTCTCGCGCTTGGTGTCGAGGATCTGGATGGTCTCGTCCTCGCTCACGAGCACACCCTTGTCGCCTACCTGACCGCCCATCTCGCCATAGAAGGGAGTGTTGTCGAGCACCAGCTCATAGAAGCTGCTCTTCTTCTGGGTCACCTTGCGGTAGCGCAGGATGTGGCACTCATATTCCGTGTAGTCGTAACCCACGAAGTTCTGGTCGCCCTCCTTCAGCACCTCCCAGTCGCCGTTCTCCACGGCTGCTGCGTTGCGGGCACGTGCCTTCTGCTTCTCCATCTCCGCGTCAAACTGCTTCTCGTCCACGGTGTAACCGTTCTCGCGGCAGATCAGCTCTGTCAGGTCGAGGGGGAATCCGTAGGTGTCGAAGAGGCGGAATGCGCTCACGCCGTCCAGTTCGGTCTTGCCATGTGCCTTCAGCTCGTCCATGTCGCCGTTCAAGAGGTTGATACCCTTCTCCAGGGTGCGGAGGAAGGAGTCCTCCTCTTCCTTCATCACACGGGTAATCAGCTCCTGCTGTGCGGGCAGCTCGGGGAAGGCACCGCCCATCTGCTCCACCAGCACGTTGACGAGCTTGTACATGAACGCCTGCTTCTGGTCGAGGAAGGTATAGGCATAGCGCACGGCACGGCGCAGAATGCGGCGGATCACATAGCCCGCCTTGGCATTGCTGGGCAGCTGGCCGTCGGCGATGGAGAATGCCACGGCACGCAGGTGGTCGGCACACACGCGCATGGCGATGTCAATCTTCTCCTGCTCGTCCTTGCCCTCACCGTTGGCGCCGGTAGGCGTGGTGAAACCGTATTTCTTGCCCGAGATGTTCTCGATTTCCTTGATGATGGGCTGGAAGATGTCGGTGTCATAGTTGGAGTGCTTGTCCTGGAGCATGCGAACCAAACGCTCGAAGCCCATACCGGTATCGATCACGTTCATCGACAGCGGTTCGAGGGAACCGTCTGCCTTGCGGTTGAACTGCATGAACACGATGTTCCAGATTTCGATGACCTGTGGGTCGTCCTTGTTCACCAGCTCGCGTCCGGGCACCTTTGCCTTCTCCTCGGGAGTGCGTGAGTCCACGTGGATTTCGGAGCAGGGGCCGCAGGGACCCGTGTCGCCCATCTCCCAGAAGTTGTCGTGCTTGTTGCCGTTGATGATGTGGTCGGCGGGCACGTGCTTTGCCCAGTAGCCGGCAGCCTCGTCGTCGCGCTTCAGACCTTCCTCCTCGCTGCCCTCGAATACGGTCACGTAGAGGTCGGCGGGGTTCAGCTTCAACACCTCTGTAAGGTATTCCCATGCCATGTCGATGGCACCCTCCTTGAAGTAGTCGCCGAAGCTCCAGTTGCCGAGCATCTCGAACATGGTGTGGTGGTAGGTGTCGTGTCCCACCTCCTCAAGGTCGTTGTGCTTTCCGCTCACACGGAGGCACTTCTGTGTATCCACGCGGGTCACATCCTTGCCCGGGTCCTTGGTGCCGAGGATGATGTCTTTCCATTGGTTCATACCTGCGTTAGTGAACATCAGCGTGGGGTCATCCTTGATGACCATGGGGGCTGACGGAACAATCTTGTGGCCTTTTCCCTCGAAGAACTTCTTGAAGGATTCGCGCACTTCATTAGCTGTCATCATATCTTTTTTGTTTTAATCTTTTAATTTCTTCTAAAAACTTTGCAAAGATACCAAGAATTGTTTAATTTTGCAACTAAATTAATTATTTTTGAAACTTAAAGTGGCAAATTATGGCGTTGAATACGGATAAGAACGTGAAATTGTACTACTCCATCAGGGAAGTGGCTGAGATGTTGGGGGTGAACGAGTCCACCCTGAGGTATTGGGAGAAGGAGTTCCCGTTCCTCAAACCCAAGGTCTCTGGCAACAAGGTGCGCCAATACACGGAGAAGGATATCGAACAGCTGAAGCTCATCTACAACCTCATCAAGGTGCGCGGACTGAAGATTGCCGCGGCGCGAAAATACCTGCAGCAGAACCGCACCGGGGCGGAGAAGTCTTCCGACGTGCTCGACACGCTCATCGGGGTGAGGGACCAGCTGAAGGAACTGAAGAAGCAGATAGACGCGCTGGTGTGAAAAAAGCACGGGAAGGTGTGTCACTAACCCCGTGACACACCTTCCCTTATATATTGATGAAGAAATTCCTTATGGTTACATGATGCGCTGCACATCCTGTACGCCGTCAATCTCCATGAGGGCACTCATAATCGTCCTCACGTCCTCGCGGTCGTGGATCTTGATTTCGATGGTGCCGTCGAAGATGCCGTTGTCGCTGCTGATGGTGAGCTTGTGGATGTTCACGTCGAGCTGGTCGCTGATAACCTTGCTCACGTCCAGGAGCATTCCCTTGCGGTCGATGCCCTGTACCTCGATGGTGGCGTCGAAGAGTATCTGCTTGTGCAGGTCCCACTTGGCGTCTACAATGCGGTTGCCGTAGCTCGACTTCAGCTTGGCTGCCACGGAGCAGGAGCGCTTGTGTATCTCTATGCGGTTCTTGTTGTCGATGTAGCCCATGATGTCATCGCCGGGGATGGCGTGACAGCAGTCGGGGAAGATGAACTTGCCGATGTTCTCCTCGGTGATGATGAGGGGCTTCTTCTTGTTGAAGTCCTTGCCCACGACGAACAGCTCCTCCTTCTTCTTCTCGTTGGCATCCTCCTCTTCCTTGCTCTTGTTCTTGCCCAGGAAGGGGATGTAGTTGCGCCAGCTGCTGGTGGTCTTCTGCTTCTTGTTCTTGCCCTGTAGTTCGTCTATGTCCTTATCTCCCAGAATGATGCAATGCTCTCCGAGTGCCTGGAAGAAGTTTTCGTGCTTCTGGATGTTGTGGTATTCGCAGAGCTTGTCCACGACGGAGGCGGTCAGCTCCATGCTGTTCTTCTTGAGCCAGTCCTTGAAAATTTCCTCGCCCTTCTTCTGCACCTCGCGGTTGTCGCGGCGCAGGATAGCCTGTAT
Source organism: Subdoligranulum sp. APC924/74 (assembly GCA_963600595.1). Lineage (GTDB taxonomy): Bacteria > Bacteroidota > Bacteroidia > Bacteroidales > Bacteroidaceae > Prevotella. The sequence goes on from CAVCCB010000197.1 coordinate 2,999, forward strand.
CTTGCTCTTCGCCTTGGCTGTGCTTACGAAGTTGATCCATCCGGGCTGTACGTGCTGGCTCTTGCTGGTGAGAATCTCTATCTGGTCACCGCTCTGGAGCTTGTGGCTCAGGGGCACCAGCTTGTGGTTCACCTTGGCACCGATGCAGTGGCTGCCCAGGAAGGTGTGGAT
>CAVCCB010000198.1:0-3104 GCA_963600595.1 Subdoligranulum sp. APC924/74
TTCGCAAGATGTCTGGTACTGTAGGTGTAGAGCGTATCTTCCCTATCGAGTCACCCGCCATCGACTCTATCGAGGTGAACAAGCGCGGTAAGGTACGTCGCGCCAAGTTGTACTACTTGCGTAACCTTACTGGTAAGAAGGCTCGTATCGCTGAGAAGAAGACTGTTGCCAAGGGCGCAGAGTAATCACTTCGTTTACCATCCCAAAGAAATAAGAAGGAGACCTTCAGTTGCTTCATGCAGCCGGGTCTCCTTTTTAGTTTTTCCCCACGTAGTTCACACGGGCGTCATCATCGCCGTGGAGGGCATCGTGGAAATCGTCCCAATTCTGGAAGCCGGCAAGCAGCGCCAGCTTGTCCAACGTCTTCTTAGAGGGCTTCTCGGCACCCGACACATAGCCCCATATCTTCTTCAGGGCGTGGGTGCTCAACTTGGCATGGTGCTTGGTAAGCAATGCCTCCAAATCCTTTTTCATAACATACTTCTTTATAACGTTCTTTGTGGGGACAAAGGTACAAAAAAGATTTGAAGCGTGATAGAAAATGATTATATTTCTTTGTTGATTGTGAAAATCTACCGCACGATTGTTAAAAAACGGACTTCAAAGTGGATAATTTCCGAAACTTTTTGTACCTTTGCACAAAAAGCGAAAAAATGAAAGAATTAGCATTAAAGTACGGATGCAATCCGAACCAGAAGCCGTCACGCATCTATATGGAGGGTGACGGAGAACTCCCCATTGAGGTTATCAACGGCCGTCCCGGCTACATCAACTTCCTTGACGCCTTCAACTCCTGGCAGTTGGTGAAGGAACTGAAGGCTGCCACGGGTATGCCTGCCGCAGCCAGCTTCAAGCACGTCTCTCCCGCCGGCGCCGCCATCGGTCTGCCCCTGAGCGACACGCTGAAGAAGATTTACTTCGTGGATGACGTTAAGTTCGAACTCTCCCCCATGGCCTGCGCTTACGCTCGTGCCCGCGGTGCTGACCGCATGTGCTCCTACGGCGACTTCGTTGCCCTGAGCGACACCTGCGACGAGGCCACTGCCCTGCTCATCAAACGTGAGGTGAGCGACGGTGTCATCGCCCCCGACTACACCCCCGAGGCTATCGAAATCCTGAAGGAGAAGCGCAAGGGTACTTACAATGTCATCAAGATCGACCCCAACTACACTCCCGCGCCCATCGAGCACAAGCAGGTGTTCGGCATCACCTTCGAGCAGGGACGCAATGAGGTGAAGCTCGACGACCCGGCTCTCTTCGAGGACATCCCCACACAGAACAAGAATTTCCCGGCTGATGCGAAGCGTGACCTCATCATCTCGCTCATCACCCTGAAATATACACAGAGCAACTCCGTGGTGTATGTGAAGGACGGTCAGGCAATCGGCATCGGTGCCGGTCAGCAGAGCCGCATCCACTGCACACGCCTCGCCGGCTCCAAGGCTGACGAGTGGTGGTTGCGCCAGTGTCCCAAGGTGATGAACCTGCCTTTCAAGGAGAAGATCCGCCGTGCCGACCGCGACAACACCATCAATGTATACATCTCCGACGAATGGGAGGATGTACTCCAGGATGGCGTTTGGGAGCAGTTCTTCACAGAGAAGCCCGAGCCTCTGACACGTGAGGAGAAGAAGGCTTGGATTGCCAAGAACACCAATGTGGCCCTGGGTAGCGATGCTTTCTTCCCCTTCGGCGACAACATCGAGCGTGCCCACAAGAGTGGCGTGCAGTATATCGCCGAGGCTGGCGGCAGCATCCGTGACGACAATGTCATCGACACCTGCGACAAGTATGGTATCGCCATGGCATTCACCCACGTGCGTTTGTTCCACCACTAATTAATGTACAATGAGCGACATTGACGATATTATCATGGGCGGCATGGTCTTCAAGGGCGGCGGCGGACCGAAGAAGGACGACGACAAAGTGAAGACCAAGGCCAAGAAAAAAAAGTATATTACTGGTGCCCACGGCAGCGGTTCTGCACGCCAAAAGGCGAAGTATCGCCAGCAGCGTGCCAACCGCAAGAGCCAGAAGAAATAAACATCTCCAGCCGATGCCTTAGTTCTTCACGCTCTTCACGCCCCTGCCCTTAGTAAGGTGCAACGTGACGGGCTTGAGCTTATGTCCGCTGTGGTCGAAGACGACGGCCGGGTCTATTCGCCGGCCGCCGAAACTTACCTCGAAATGCAGGTGCTCGGTGGTGGCACGACCTGTGCGCCCAGTCAGTCCTATCACTTCGCCGGCTTTTACCTTCTGTCCTGCCTTCACCATGTTCTTGCTCTGATGACTATAGAGCGTCTCGAAGCCATAAGCATGCTTGATGCGGATGCAGTTGCCGTAGCCACTGAAAGGACCGGAGGAAACCACCGTGCCGTCGAAGGCAGCCACAATCTCGTCGTTAGGACGAGTCTTGAGGTCTACTCCCGAATGGCGGCGCTTGCCTCCATACGGACTGATGACATGAGACCCAGGCAGAGGGTAAGCCCATGCCTTCGCCTCTATTTTTTCCAAATTCAACTCAAAGGTATTGGTAAGAACGAAGGGGTCGTTCACCTCGTCTGGGTCGAGTGTCAAGCCACGAGCCGCTTTCTTACTGGCATTCTTGGCATTGTTGCCTTTCTCGATAGCTTCCCTGCCAGCCGAAGAGTCCTTACCACCGACAACAGAGGCGATGACACGAGAACCCGACTTGCGAAACTGCACCGTCTGCCGACGTAGTTTATGGCTCTTCAGCTCGATGAAAGTTTCAGGGTTCAATCGGGCACCGTTCACCATGATAGAGAAGTCGCAATAAGTATCTCCATCCTTGGAGCCAATGATGGCTATGGTCTGTCCCGCATCCACATGCGCCCCCACCTTCACTAGGTTCTCGGCATTGTTGGCATAGACTGTCTCCAGTCCGTTGTCGTGACGGACAACAATAACGTTGCCCATCGACTCAGTCTTGCGCGACAAGCGCACATAACCTTCAAACATGGCCTTCACCGCATCACCCTTCGAAGAAGAGATACGCATCACCGTATTGCCATTCAGCAGACTAGCTTTGCCCACAGGAAGCGGAAAAGAATATTCCTTGGCTCTGAGTATCTCAAAGTCTACAT
>CAVCCB010000199.1:0-2935 GCA_963600595.1 Subdoligranulum sp. APC924/74
TTCCTTTGCAGCCATAATCAATAAAAACAATAGAATTATGGCAGAAAATAGACAAGAGTTGAACCGCAACCTGGCACAGATGCTCAAGGGCGGCGTGATTATGGATGTGACAACCCCCGAACAGGCTAAGATTGCCGAGGCAGCAGGTGCCTGCGCCGTGATGGCTTTGGAGCGTATTCCGGCTGACATCCGTGCAGCTGGCGGCGTTTCCCGTATGAGCGACCCCAAGATGATCAAGGGCATCCAGGAGGCTGTCTCCATCCCCGTGATGGCTAAGTGCCGCATCGGCCATTTCGCCGAGGCTCAGATTCTCCAGGCCATCGAAATCGACTATATCGACGAGAGTGAGGTGCTCTCTCCGGCTGATAATGTTTACCACATCGACAAGACGAAGTTTGACGTGCCTTTCGTCTGTGGTGCCAAGAACCTGGGCGAGGCTCTCCGCCGTATTGCCGAGGGTGCCACGATGATTCGCACCAAGGGCGAGCCGGGTACGGGCGACGTGGTTCAGGCTGTTACCCACATGCGCATGATGCAGAGCGAAATCAAGCGGTTGACTTCCATGAGCGAAGACGAGCTTTACGAGGCAGCCAAGCAGTTGCAGGCTCCCTACGACTTGGTGAAGTATGTGCATGAGAACGGCAAGTTGCCCGTGGTGAACTTCGCCGCCGGCGGTGTGGCTACCCCTGCCGATGCTGCCCTGATGATGCAGTTGGGTGCCGAGGGTGTGTTCGTCGGTTCGGGTATCTTCAAGAGCGGCAACCCTGCCAAGCGTGCCCAGGCTATCGTAAAGGCAGTGACCAACTACAACGACCCCAAGATGTTGGCTGAGTTGAGCGAGGATCTCGGCGAGGCTATGGTGGGTATCAACGAGCAGGAGATTGCGCTGCTCATGGCAGAGAGAGGAAAGTAAATGAGAATAGCAGTATTGGCATTACAAGGCGCCTTTGCCGAGCACCGGCAGAAGTTGGACCGGCTGGGCGTGGACAGTTTCGAGATTCGCCAGCGGAAGGACTGGGACCAGCCCAAGGATGGCCTCATTATTCCCGGTGGCGAGAGTACCACCCAGGCGAAGCTCTTGAACGAACTTGGTTTGATGGAGCCGGTGAAGGAGGCGATAGCCGCTGGGCTTCCAGTATATGGCACCTGCGCCGGCTTGATTCTTCTCGCCAAGAAGATAGAGGGCGAGCCAAGCAAGCGTATCGCCTCCATGGACATCACGGCGTTGAGGAACGCCTACGGCCGACAGCTCGGCAGTTTCTACATAGAGGCTCCGATGAAGGGAATCGAGGGCAACATCCCCATGACTTTCATCCGTGCGCCTTATATCAAGGAGGTATGGGGTGACGCTGAGGTGCTTGCCGAGGTAGACGGAAAGATTGTGGCTGCCCGACAAGGCAACCAACTTGTCACAGCCTTTCATCCAGAATTGAATGATAGCTTGGAGATTCACAAGTATTTCCTGGGAATGTGCAGGAAGTAAAACGGCGATAAAAACGGAGTAGTACTTCGACCTTGAATGAAGTACTACTCCGATGGCCAATGAAATAGGCTTCACTCGCACATGAAGCCTATTTCATTTTTTATAACAGTTCCGTCAGTTGGAAGAGCTTCACGCTGTTGCTTCCCTTGATGAGGATGTAATGGTCGTGGGGCTGGTTCTCCTTGATGGCTTCCTTCACTTCCTCCACATCATGGAACTTGCGGTATTCGCATGGAATGTTCTCGAATTCGTCGCCAACGAGCCATACGTTCTCCAGTTGGGCGGCTTGCAGTTGGTCGATGACCTTCTGGTGCTCTTCGTGACTCACTTCTCCCAATTCGCCCATCTGTCCGAGAATCGCCATCTTTTGCGGCACGTCCATCAAACGGAAATTCTCGATGGCTGCTGCCATGCTTGAAGGGTTGGCGTTGTAGGCATCCACCACGAGTTTGTTGTGTGCGGTCTCCTCCAGCTGCGAACGGTTGTTGCTGGGGATGTAGTTTTCGAGAGCATGGTCTATCTGCTGAGGTTTCACGTCGAAGTGGAGACCGATGGTGATGGCGGCAAGCATATTGTCGATGTTATAGGAGCCGATGAGGTGGGTCTGCACCTCGTGCCATTCCATCCCCTCCGTGCGCCAGCGGAACTTGAGGAAGGGGGCACAGGAGATTACTTCTCCCCATACGTCGCAGTCCTCCCCCTTGCCGTAGGTGACGAGACGGTTGATGTTGCGTTCCTCTGCCATCTGCATCAGATGCTCGTTGTCGGCATTGATGAAGACGAGGGCGTCGTGGGCGGTGAGGAAGTCGTAAAGCTCGCCTTTTGTCTTCTTCACTCCCTCGAAACTACCGAAGCCCTGCAAGTGGGCACGGCCCACGTTGGTAATCATGCCGCAGGTAGGCTCCACATACTCCACGAGCTTGCGGATGTCATCGGGGTGGGAGGCGCCCATCTCCACAACGGCGATCTCATGCTCTTCGCTCAAACGGAAGAGCGTCTTGGGTACGCCCACGTCGTTGTTGAAGTTGCCCTGGGTGAACATCACGTTGTATTTCTCGCCGAGAACGGCAGATACGAGTTCCTTGGTAGTGGTCTTGCCGTTGGTGCCCGTGATTCCTACCACAGGAATGTCGAAGTGGCGGCGGTGCTCGCGGGCGAGTTCCTTGAAGGTGGTGAGGCAGTCGTCCACGAGGATGTAACGCCCGTCACCCTCCTTTGCATACTCCTTTTCGTCCACAATCACATAGGCACAGCCTTTCTCCAAAGCCATGCCGGCAAACTTGTTGCCGTCAAACGAGGCACCCTTCAGGGCGAGGAAGATGCTGCCCTTTGGACAGTCGCGGCTGTCGGTGGTAATCACTGGGTGCTCAAGGTAAATCTGATAGAGTTCTGAAATGTCCATAGTCTATAAATATTTTTGTGCAAAAGTAATCTAAATTGGGGAAATAACAA
>CAVCCB010000200.1:0-2923 GCA_963600595.1 Subdoligranulum sp. APC924/74
GCGCCGTCCTTACCAGTACCTCTACGAGGATTCAACAGGCTGCATCTTCATGAACCAGGAGACCTTCGAGCAGGTATCTATCGCCAAGGACAGCGTTACCGGCGGCCAGTACATGAAGGAGAGCGACGTGGTGGAGGTTGTTACAGACGCTACCGACGGTACCATCCTCTTGGCCGAGATGCCCGTGAAGACTACTCTGAAGATCACTCACTCCGAGCCAGGTGTGAAGGGCAACACCGCTACCAACGCCACCAAGCCTGCTACTCTTGAGACAGGTGCTGAGGTTCGCGTTCCTTTGTTCGTTAACGAGGGCGAGACCATCCAGATCGACACACGCGACGGCAGCTATCTGGGTCGTGTAAGCGAGTAATATCATCCGCACTTAACGATTCAAGAGATGAAGTATTCCATCATTGTTCCTGTATTCAATCGTCCCGACGAAGTTGACGAACTCTTGGAGAGCCTTGCCCGCCAGGAGGAGAAAGACTTTGAGGTCATCATCGTAGAGGACGGCTCGCAGAAGCCTTGCAAGGATGTCTGCGAACGCTATCAGGACATGATGGACATACATTATTATTATAAGGAGAACTCCGGTCCCGGACAAAGCCGCAACTACGGTGCCGACAGGGCATCAGGCGAATATCTGCTGATACTCGACAGCGATGTCGTCCTGCCGGAGAGTTACCTGAAGGCTGTAAGTGATGAGTTGAGCCGCAAGACTTCCGATGCATTCGGAGGTCCCGACAAGGCACATTCATCATTTACAGACACCCAGAAAGCCATCTCCTACTCCATGACTTCCTTCTTCACCACCGGCGGCATCCGCGGAGGCAAGAAGAAGATGGACAAGTTCTACCCCCGTTCGTTCAACATGGGCATCCGCAAGGATGTGTACCAGAAGCTGAACGGATTTTCCAATATGCGCTTCGGCGAAGACATCGATTTCTCCATCCGCATCTTCAAGGCTGGCTGCAAGTGCAGACTGTTTCCCGAGGCATGGGTTTGGCACAAGCGCCGCACCGACTTCCGCAAGTTTTGGCGGCAGGTCTACAACAGCGGCATCGCCCGCATCAACCTCTACAAGAAATATCCGGAGAGCCTCAAGCTCGTGCATCTCCTTCCCATGGTCTTCACCGTGGGGGTAATCGGCACAATCCTCTTGCTCTTCTTCGGATTCCTGCCTTATATGTTGGGTACCGTCCACATTTTCCCCATCCTTGGAAACGCAATGGCAGCCTTAGGCTGCATCGGTCTGTTCTTCATCGCGATTTACACCTTGGCACTTTTCATCGACAGTACCAAAGAGAACAAGAGCATGAAGATAGGATTGCTGAGCATCCGCGCCGCCTTCACCCAACTGACGGGCTACGGTTGCGGCTTCCTCTCCGCTTGGTGGAAGAGATGCGTGATGGGCAAGGACGAGTTCAGCGCATACAACAAGACATTCTACAAATAACGGTCCACAGCGAAAGAACAAGCATCCAAGAATGCGAGAACATAGCACAGGGCGAAAACTATTATTTTTATGAGCGACAAACTTTCCATTGCGCAGTGGGCATCGGAAGACCGTCCACGCGAGAAACTCGAACAGATGGGGCCAGCGTCCCTGTCAAACGCAGAATTATGCGCCATTCTGATTGGCTCCGGCTCACAAGACGAGAGTGCCGTAGAACTGATGAAGCGCATCCTCAACGATTGCGACAACAACCTCAACACCTTGGGGAAAATGACCTCTCGGGAACTGCAACGCTACAAGGGAATGGGACCCGCCAAGGCCATCACCCTCCTCGCCGCCTGCGAGTTGGGGAAACGGAGAGCCATGGACAAGATCGGACCACGCCCCAGTCTCGCCTGCTCGACAGACATCTACAACTTCATGCTTCCCCGAATGCAAGATCTCGACCAGGAAGAGGCATGGATACTGATGATGAACCAGAATTTCAAGCTCATCAAGGCAGAGCGCATCTCGCATGGAGGCTACACAGAAACAGCAGTGGACATAAGGTTCATCATGAGGGAAACCATCCTCAACAATGCCACCATACTGGCATTGTGCCACAACCATCCGAGCAACAGTCCACAGCCGAGCAAGAACGATGACCTGCTCACTATCCAAGTGCAGAAAGCGTGCGAAATCATGCGCATATTCTTCATGGATCACATCATCGTCACCGACGGACAATATTACTCCTACCACGACAAGGGCAAGGTCTGAAGAAAATATCTCGGGAATTATTTTGTGTTGTCCCCTTTTTGTGCTATCTTTGTAGGCAAAAACTGCAGATTATGACACAAGAAGAAAAGACAACAATAGAAGAGAGGATCGTTGACGTACTCAAGACCGTATACGACCCCGAGATTCCCGTTAATATCTGGGACCTCGGCATGATCTACAAGATAGACGTGAAGGATGATGGCAACGTAGACCTCGACATGACCTTCACTGCCCCCTCCTGCCCTGCCGCCGACTTCATCCTGGAGGATGTACGCACCAAGGTAGACAGCGTGGAAGGTGTGAAGTCTGCCAATGTCAACCTCGTGTTCGAACCCGCCTGGGACCAGAGTATGATGAGCGAGGAAGCGCGTGTAGAACTTGGATTCGAATAGCCTATGAAGAATGTTTATTTTCTTTCTGACGCCCACCTTGGCTCTCTCGCCATCGAGCATGGACGAATGCAGGAGCGACGGCTGGTGCGCTTCCTCGACAGCATCAAGACAAAGGCTGCCGCCATCTACCTCTTGGGCGATATGTTCGACTTCTGGAACGAATACAAGTATGTAGTGCCGAAGGGACACACACGCTTTCTGGGCAAACTCTCCGAGCTGGCCGACATGGGTGTGGAGGTGCATTTCTTCACCGGCAACCACGACCTTTGGACTTACGGTTATCTGGAAGAGGAATGCGGTGTTATCGTGCATCACA
>CAVCCB010000201.1:0-2860 GCA_963600595.1 Subdoligranulum sp. APC924/74
ACTGACAGAACCAAAAACTGTAGTGCTACCATTACACCATAGGACAATCAAACTAAGTGCAAAGGTAGTGGATTTTTTCTCCACTACCAAATTATTTTGCCACTTTTTGCATTTTTACCCTAAAAAACACGTATCTCGCACTTCCGGGTTATGTGGAAAGCATTTATTTCACAGTAATCAAGGAATAGCTCTTCTTGCCTTTCTGTACCAAGAGATACTTGCCGTCAATCAAGTCCTCGACTGTCACCACCTGGTCGAACGCATGAAGCTTCTCCTTGTTGAGAGACACACCGCCTCCCTTGACCAACTTGCGCATCTCGCTCTTGCTGGGGAAGATGTCCATACCTTCCTGGCAGAAGAGATCCACTGCTGTACCGCCAAGCAGATTCTTGTCAAGCGTATAATGTGGAACATTGGCGAATACATCGTTCAATGTTGCCTCATCAAGCAGTGCAAGGTTTCCCTTGGTAGCCTTGCCAAAAAGAATGTTGCTGGCTGCAATTGCTGTGTCGAGGTCTTCCTTTGAGTGAACCATAACAGTAACCTCTTCCGCCAAACGCTTTTGGAGTACACGGCGTCCTGGGTCCTGCTTGTGTTCCTCCACAAGGGTATCAATGGTTGTCTTGTCGAGGTCGGTGAATATCTTGATGTATTTCTCTGCGTCCTCATCGCTCACATTCAACCAGAACTGATAGAAAGCATAGGGAGTGGTACGGTTGCGGTCCAACCAAATGTTTCCACTCTCTGTCTTGCCGAACTTCTTTCCGTCAGCTTTGGTGATCAGGGGGCATGTCAAACAGTATACCTCTACATCATTTCCCAGTGTACGATGAATCAATTCTGTACCTGTAGTCATATTGCCCCACTGGTCGTTGCCGCCCAACTGGAGACGGACACCATACTTCTGGTACTGATAGAGGAAGTCGTAGCCCTGAAGCAACTGGTAAGTGAACTCCGTGAAAGACAGTCCGTCACGTGCCTCGCCGTTCAAACGCTTCTGCACGCTGTCCTTTGCCATCATGTAGTTGACGGTGATATGCTTGCCTACCTCACGGGCGAAATCAAGGAATGTGAAGTCCTTCATCCAGTCGTAGTTGTTGACAAGTTCAGCCTTGTTAGGGTCATTGCTTTCAAAGTCGAGGAATTTTGACACCTGCCTCTTGATAGCTTCCTGGTTGTGGTAGAGAGTTTCAGAATCCAGGAGATTGCGTTCCTGGCTCTTGCCGGAAGGGTCGCCAATCATACCAGTGGCACCTCCGACGAGCAGATAGGGCTTGTGACCACAACGCTGCAAGTGACGCAACATCATGATACCGCAAAGGTGACCAATGTGCAAGGAGTCTGCAGTAGGGTCGGTTCCAAGATAGGCTGACACCATGTGGGTGTTGAGGTATTCCTCAGTACCTGGCATCATCTGCGCCAGCATACCGCGCCATTTCAATTCTTCAACAAAGTTTTTTGCCATCGAATGAGATTTCTTTATATATTAAAATATGTATTTATGGGACCCGAAACAATATCGGAAACTTACGGAACGGGGTCGTAACCCGAACCACCCCATGGATTGCATCTTAAAATTCGCCATACCGCCAAAGCCAATCCCTTGAAGGGACCATGCTTGAGAATTGCCTGCCGGGCATACTCGGAGCAAGTAGGTGTGAAGCGGCACGAAGGGGGCGTGTACGGAGTGATGCATGCTTGGTAGAAGCGGATGGGCAATACCAAAAGCTGTGCCAGCAAATGAGAGCCCTCATGTCCAATCCTATGCAACCGTTCCATCCAATTTTTCCCCCAACCTTTTCAATAGTTTCTGCATTTTTCCTTCCACTTGTGAAGAGGAATGCAGGTCGTTGTCCATCCAGATAACGGCAATAAGCAACTTCTTTCCAGGCAATAGGGGCATCTTGTCTGCCACCAAATACTTGTTGGAACGGAAGGCTTCGCGAATCTGCCGTTTGGCCCGATTGCGCCTCACTGCCCTCTTGAAAAGACGCTTAGACACACTAACAAGCAGCTCCAAAGGCACGTCTTTGCCGTCTCTCTTATTGGTGAGCAAGAAAACAGCCCTCAAGGGCCATACCGAGATACTGGAACTGGCATTTCCTTCGAAGAGTTTGTCTATAAGCAACTTGCTGCACAGACGTTCTTGCTTGCTCAACGTGAAGACTTTGCTTGCTGGCATCTCTGTGCTTATAATTATTTGTTATGTCTTTTCAGATAATCTTTCAAGGCACCCGTCATTGAGGGAAATTCCTTGGACGGCGCCTCCAGGTCGAGTCGTAGGCCCTCCTCGGCAACAGTCTTGGCGGTAGCGGGACCAAAGGCGGCAACAGCCACGTCGCCCTGTTTGAAGTCGGGGAAATTCTTCTTTAGTGCCTTAACGCCGGTGGGACTGAAGAAAACCATCATGTCATAGTCAAATCCCTTGATCTCTTCCTCTGTGAAGTCATTGCTTACAGTACGATACATCACGCATTCTGTATGTTTAAGACCCTTCTCGTCGAGCGCATTCTTTACGTCATCGTTATGGACGCTACTCAATGGAACGAGGTATTTCTCTGTTTTGTGACGAGCCATCTGAGCCATCAGACCATCAATCTTGCCATTGTCGCCAAAGAACACCTTACGCTTGCGATACTGTACATATTTCTGGATATAGAGGGCGATAGTTTCTATCACGCAGAAATACTTCATGTCCTCAGGAATCGTGATACGCATTTCCTTCGCCAACTTAAAATAGTTATCTACGGCATGGCGTGATGTAAATACCACCGCGGTATAGTCGAGCAAGTTAATCTTCTGCTGACGAAACTCCTTCGCCGTAAGTCCCTCAACCTTGAAGAATGGACGGAAGACACAC
>CAVCCB010000202.1:0-2823 GCA_963600595.1 Subdoligranulum sp. APC924/74
TTAACTTCCCTTTAACTTCCCTTTAACTTCCCTTTAACTTCCCTTTAACTTCCTTCTAACTTCCCTCTACTTCTATAAATTCCCCAATTAAATTAATTAGATTTCTGCTTGTGCCCCGTCAATCTTGCGGATTCTCTCAATCACCTCCTGTGGGAGTTTGATGGGTAAATGCTCCTCGGGGTCGAAGAGCATGGCGGTGCAGATGCAGTACTTGCGGTTGGTGCGGTGGAGCACATCCACGTTGCAGCAACCCTCGCATCCGCGCCAGAATGCCTCGTCATCCGTGAGGTCGGCGAAGGTGACGGGCAGGTAGCCCAGTTGGGTGTTCATCTTCATTACAGCCGAACCTGATGTGAGGGAGAAAATCTTGGCGTGCGGCCATCGCTGTCTGGCCAAGGTGAAGGTGAGGTTCTTGATGCGTTTCGCCAGTCCGATGCCTCGGAAGTCTGGGTGAACTATCAAGCCTGATGTGGTGACATAGTGCTTGTTGCCCCATGTCTCGATGTAGCTGAATCCGGCGAACTTCTCGCCCTGCAGGGCAATGACTGCCTTGGCCTCGCGCATCTTGGTTGCCACATACTCTGTGGAGCGTTTGGCGATGCCCGAGCCGCGCTTGGCGGCCGCCTCTGCGATGGTAGTCAGAATGGTGTCGATGTACTTGATATGGCTCTCATCGGCCACCATGACTTTTACTTCTTCCATTTTTCTCTTTTCTTATTATAATAATGTTGTTGTATCTTCGTTGGTGATCTTGCCGCTTAATAGTCGATCTCGGGAATGATCTCCGACAGCAGTCGGAGGATTTCCTTCGGGTGGGTGCCTTCCTTCTTCACCATGAAGATGGTGTCATCGCCGGCGATGGTTCCCAGAATCTGGGGGATGTCGCTGTTGTCGATGTTGTAGGCGATGCTGCTCGCATAGCCGGGACGGGTCTTGATGACAACCATGTTCTCGGAGAAGTTGATAGACACAAAACCGGGGCTGAGCAGCATTTCGCGTGCGGAACGCGGACTGGAAACCCGCTTGTACATGGTCTCGTTGGGCAACACATATACGTATTTGCCATTCATGGAGGCGGCCTTCGCCACTTTCAGTTGCTTGAGGTCGCGGCTTAGCGTGGCTTGTGTAAGTTGGAATCCTTCCTTTGCCAATGCTTGCAATACTTCTTCCTGAGAGCCTAATTCCTGGCTGGAGATTAGCATCTTGAGGGCTTCCATTCTGCTGTTCTTAACTTTCATTGGTGTATGTTTATTCGTTTATCGGGTGCAAAAGTACAAATTTATTTGCAAATAACCAAATAAAAACTAATAAAAATACAAAAAGTTGCATTGTTTTATGATGATTGATATCTCCATCAAGAGCAGACTGTAGCTTTTGCAATATGTTGTCACAGAAGGAAACGTTTATGTTCCTTTTGAAGCAATTTGTTGCCCTTTCTTGGGCAATAAATTGCCTTGCCTGAGGCAAAAGTCATAACGTTGCTGATTTGATTTTTTGTCTGTTAGAAGTTTTTTCATTTTTACCCTTCACCCTTCACCTTTGCGGTCGAAATGCCGATAAATACAGGGTGAAGGGCGGGTGAAGGGTTAGAGACCACCCTTCACCTGCCCTTCATCCCATAAACACTGGGGATTCCATAGGGTAGGTGAAGGGTGAAGGAATTTTCCTAATCTTTGTTGCTACCTCCGAAAATGCGGAGCAGATAGAGGAAGAGGTTGATGAAGTCGAGATACAGGGTCAAGGCTCCCAAGAGGGCAATCTTCTGTGCGCCTTCGCTCATGTCATACTGCGTCTGCAGCATCTGCTTGATTTTCTGTGTGTCCCAAGCGGTCAGTCCTGTGAAGATGGCAACTCCAATGTAACTCAGGATGTAGTCGAAGCCGGGACTCTTCAGGAACATGTTTACTACTGTGGCAATCACCAGTCCGACCAATGCCATGAACAAGATCTTGCCGATGGATGTGAGGTCTCTCTTCGTACTGTAGCCATAGAATGCCATGACCCCGAAGGTGCCTGCTGTAATGAAGAACACCTTGGCGATGACCATCGGCTGGTAGATGACGAAGATGGACGAGAGCATCGTGCCGTTCAGCACGGAGTAGACGATGAAGAGGAGAGTCGCCGTGCCCAATGACAAGCGGTTGATGGCACCGCTGATGGCGAATACCAATGCCAGTTCGGCAATGATCAATCCCCACATCAGTCCCTTTGAGGTCATGATGGTCATCAGCAGGGTGGGACTGCTTGCCACTCCAAAGGCAGTGATGCCTGTGATGAGGAGGGCGAGAGCCATCCATGTGTATACCTTACGCATGAGTGCAGGGAAAGCTCCCGATAAACCGCTCTCTCTACTGTTGAAGCTGAAGCCAGAAGCCGGCTGGCTCTGCTCGTTTATCACATTGTACATTTCTCTTTCTGTCATAATTCAATCGTTTATTTGTTTATTAATACTTTCTGTCATTGATTTTGCTTGCAAAAATAATGCCTTTTCCGCAGAGAAACAAGGTCTTTCTCATAATTTAACAATAAATGCGGGTCTTTGACATATTAACAATCTGTGTGTATGCGCGTATGTGTACGTACACACGCACGTAGGCGAGTGTGTATGTATATAATAAGGACAAAGCCTAATGAAAGTCGTGTATATGCCGTTCAATTGTTAAAATACTGTTAATTTCCAAACTTTTTATCGAAAAGATTTGGTGGTTTGGATAAATGTTTGTACTTTTGCACTCGCTTTTGAGAAATACACTTTCTCTCAGCAACATAAAGAAAGAGTTCTTTGAAAGATTTTACATAAACAGACAAGTAGTACAAGAAGCG
>CAVCCB010000203.1:0-2822 GCA_963600595.1 Subdoligranulum sp. APC924/74
TGTACTCTTCCCTGTCCATCTTGCTGACGATTGAGGCTTGATACTTCTTCCTCAATTCCTCATATTCCTTGATTTCCTTCTCAAATGGCATGGTCTTGTTTCATTTTTGCTGCGAATATACTAAGAAAATATGGAAATGTCTTCTTTCTCTTTGATTTGAATGCAAAGATAAAACAAAATACATGAAAAACAAGGGGAATAAAGAAAAAAGTGAATATATGTGCCGAATTTCTTCAAGATGTTGTGGAAAGGACAAATAGGGCTGGATAAAACCGTTTCGGGTTATGTAATTCTGTCCAATAATTAGACGGCTGTGTCCAATTATTGGACAGTGCCGTCTACGAGAGTATTCCATTAACTGCCTAATAATCAAACGAAACACTGTTTTGGCATGGTCATTGTGCTTATGAGGGTAACTGAAATACAAAGACCATGAACAGAACAAGAAACATCATGCTGGGATGGGGACTGACGAGTGTCGTTGCAGGATTCGCACAGACATGGAGCCTCGACCGTTGTATGGCGTACGCCGTGGAGCACGCCACGGAGGTGAAACGGGAGGTGATCAACACGCGACAGCGCAAGCAGGACTACCACCATGCTGTGGCAAGTTTTCTGCCCACCGTCACGGGAGCGGTGCAGGGGCAGTATGCCTGGGGACGTAACATCGATCCGGAGACCAATACCTACAATAATGTGACGACCTTCAACAACTACTATCAGCTCTATGCCGACCTAACGGTCTTCGACGGCTTCGCCACCATCAACGCCTTCAAGCAGGCCAAGATGGCCAGAAACTATTCCGCCACGGCCATGCAGAAGGTGAGGGACGACAAGGCCATCGACGTGATGCAGAAGTTTGTGGATGCAGCTTATGCCGAGGCCAGCATCAAGATAGCGAGCGATAAACTTGCTGAGAGCAGGCGGATGCTCGCCAAGATGCAGCGACTCTACGAACTGGGCGAGAAGGGACGACCCGACGTGGTGCAGATGGAGTCGCAGGTGGCGGAGGACGAATACAACCTCACCCATCAGCAGAACACGGCGCGTCAGCGTCTGCTCGCCTTGAAACGCGCGATGAACTATCCTGTGGAAGATGCTTTGGAGCTAAACGTGGCAGATGAGACTGCAGCCAACAAGGCTTCGGGCGCAGAAGCAGCAAGCACCGAGACTCCAAAGACATCCGAAGGACTCTACCAGCACTTCCTCGGTCTTTCCCCGGACGTGAAAACGGCGGAATATGAGGTGGAGAAGGCGCGCTACGACTACAAGATATCAAAAGGTCGGTTGCTGCCGTCCCTCTCCCTCGTCGGCGGTGTCACGACCAACTACTACAGGAATCTCTCTCAAAGCGGTCAGTATATGGGCTTCGCCTCACAGTTTCACAACAACCGCGGTGAGTACCTCGCACTGACCCTCTCCGTACCGATATACAACAGTGACCGCTGGCACAGTATGAGGAAAGCCCACAACGACTGGCAACTGGCGCAGGTAAGTCTGGAGGATGCCAAGCGCAAACTACACGACGACATTGCACAGGCAGTGATGGACGCAGAGGGATATGCGGCGGAGCTGCAACAGATGCAGAAGAAGGTGGCGTCCGACTCACTCGCCTACCACCTGTCAAGCCGCAAGTTTGAGGAAGGTATGCTCTCCACCTTCGACCTCCACACCGCAGCACAGACCTTGCTCGAAAGTCGCATCAAGCAACTGCAGATGCAGATGCTACTCGTTATCAAGCAACGTTTAGTGAGCTATTATCAAGGAAAAGATTTAATCCAATAGAAGTTATGGACGTAAAGATAGAAAAGAAGAAGTATCTCGTGCCCCGCAAGTACTGGGCATGGATAGCTGGAGGAGCCGTGCTCGTTGCTCTGCTCGTATGGCTCGGTATGAGCAATTTTTCCTCCTCGCTGAGGGTAGACCGAAAGGGACTAAACATCGGAAAGGTGGAGCGAGCACAGTTCAATGACTATGTGTCGGTGGATGGACAGGTGGCTCCCATCTCCGTGGTGCAAATCAGTTCGGAGGAAGGAGGCATCGTACTGGAAAAGGTGGTGGAAGAGGGCGCGCACGTCAACAAGGGTGACGTCATCGTCAAGCTCAGCAACTCCAACCTCGACCTGCAGATTCTCAATGCAGAGAGCGAACTGGCGGAGAAACAGAACATGCTGCGCAACACGCAGATTACCATGGAGCAGGACAAGCTCAACAACAGCAACGAGGAACTCTCTCTCTCGCAGGACGTGGTGACCAAGCGCCGTGCCTACCAGCACCAAGAGGCTCTCTACAAGGAACAGCTCAACGCCCGAGAGGAATATCTCAAGGCGAAGGAAGACTACGAGCTTGCCGTGAAGAAGCACGAACTAATCAAGCAGCGACTGAAGAAGGATGCTCAACTGCGCCGCTCGCAGACGGAGCAGATGGCCGACAACCTCTCGGCGATGCAGGAGAACGTGCAACTGGTGCGCCAGCGCAAGGCGAAGCTCAACATCCGCAGTACCATCTCTGGCGAGGTGGGTCTCTTGGATGTGGAATTAGGACAGAGCGTGCAGGCCGGACAGAAGATAGGTGTGGTCAACGACCTCAGCGACTATAAGGTGCAGGCGCAGGTGGATGAACACTACATTGACCGGGTGAAGCCCGGACTCTCTGCCACCTTTGAGCAGAACGGCAAACGGTATCTTTTGCAAGTGCGAAAGGTCTATCCAGAGGTGAGAGACGGCAAGTTCCGCATCGACTTCGTGTTCAAGGGCGTGCGCCCCGGAAACATCCGCACGGGCCAGACCTACTATGTGGATTTGCAGCTCGGACAGTCGAAG
>CAVCCB010000204.1:0-2817 GCA_963600595.1 Subdoligranulum sp. APC924/74
GTGCCGAACCCGAGTTGGTGGCGGTAGAGGTGATGTAGAGCATGTTCTCCACACCGTTGATGCTCTCCTCCAGCGGCATGATGACGGATTTCATCACAGCGTCGGCATCGGCACCCGTATAGGTGGCCTCCACTCGAACGGTAGGCGGAGCGATGTCGGGGTATTGCTCCACAGGCAGGTTGAACAGCGAGATCAAGCCCACCATCACGATCAGCACGGCGACGCATATAGCCATCACCGGCCTTTTGATAAATATATTGCCTTTCATTGCTTTTTTTATTTGTTTGGAGAAATTTGAGGAGTTAAGGAGTTAAAGGAGATTTTGGAAGTTAAAGAAGTTAAGGGAAGTTAGAGAAGTTAAGGGACAACAGCTTTAGCATTTGAATCCTTCACTCTTCGTTCTTCACTCTTCACTTTTTTACCTTTTTACCCTTTTACCTTTTTACCTTTATTGGATTCTTCACTCTTCGTTCTTCACTCTTCACTTAACAGTCTCTCCTTCCTTCACCATTCCTGCTCCCTCGCTCACGATTACGTCGCCGGGCTTCAAGCCTTCGGTCACGATGAAGTTACGGCCGTCGTCGATGTTCTCCACCTGGATGAGCTGGGACACGGCCTTGCCGCCCTGCACCTTATATACGATGCGCTTGTCCTGCTGCTGCACGGTGGCAGACTGTGGGATGACGATGCAGTTCTTTCTTGTTGTCGGGATGATGACGTTGCCAGAACCGCCGCTGTTGAGCAGTCGCTCGGGGTTGCTGAACTCGGCACGCAGGGTTACGGCACCCGTCTCGGTGTCAATCACACCGCTGATGCTCTCCACCCTGCCCTTGTGGGCATACATCGTCTGGTCGCCCAACTGGAGCGAAATCTCGGGCATGTTCTTGATGGCTGCGTCCTTGGAGCCATACTGGCGCACGAAGCTGAGCAACTGCTTCTCGGTCATGGAGAAATAGACATACATCTGCGAGTTGTCAGACACGGTAGTTAAAGGCTTAGGCATCGAGGCGCTGACCAGCGTACCCACTCGGTAGGGCAATACGCCCGCCACACCATTGGCAGGACTTCTCACCTCGGTATAAGATAGATTGTTACGGGCGCTGGTCACCTGCGCCTGAGCCTGAGCCAACTGAGCTTTTGCCGAAAGGTAGGCATTTTCAGATGTCTGGAGAGTATATGAAGAAATCACCTTTTGGGCGAAAAGCTCCTTATTACTGTTATAGGTAAGCTGTGCGGAAGCGAGCTGCGCCTGTGCCGCCTTCTCTGTGGCGACGGCTGTGGCGAGGGCTGCACGGTAAGGCACCTGGTCGATGACGAAGAGCAGCTGTCCGCGGCTCACCTTGTCACCCTCCCTTACGAGGAGCTTCTCTATCTTTCCCGATACCTGCGGGTAGATGTCGATGTCCTGCTTACCCTTGATGGATGCGGAATAACTGGTGGAGAGGTCCTTGTCCGACCGCTTCACGGTCATCGTCTTGTAACTGCTCTTTTCCACCGCTGCCTCTTGCTTCTTCTGCTGGCAAGAGGTTGTCATGAGGGAGAGGCAGAGTGCCATCCCCACACATGGAACCATACTTTTCATTGTCATCATTCTTTTCATTTCCTATTTTTATTTGTTTTGTATAAGGGTCGGTCGCCCTCCCCTTCTTCTTTTTACCTTTTTTTTTAAAAATCCGCTGCAAAATTAAGGAGAAAAAATGAGGCGGACAGCAAAAAAAGACGAAGGGAAATGTCCAAAAGGGGAAGATGAGTACAAACAGGAAAAGATTGTTCCGATTCTGAAAAATATTTCGCACAAAAAACAACACCCAATCGCCGGAAAGTTGTTACCTTTGCAGCGCAAAAGGGAACCATCTCAGGAGGATTCCCGCACAACTTGGAAATGACAAACAAAGGTATGAACACTAAACAGAAAAAGGTATGAACATTTTAGATTGCAAAAAGATGATGGTCAACGGCATAGCCGCCCAGAAAGACGTGAGGCTGGAAATACCCACAGGCAAGTATCTGAAGAACGAGGACATCATCGTACTCTTCGTCCGTGGAGGCGTAGCCCACCTGGAGATAGACTTCACCCTCTATGAACTGAAGGAAGACTCGCTGATGACGATAGTTCCGAAATCCACTATCAGGTGCATCGACATCTCCGACGACTTCCGCGGCTCCTTCATCTCCTACGACCACGGGTTTGCCGTCGACGCCATCCCCCGTCCCGAGCCCGCCTACCTCGACTTCATCCGCAGCTATCCCCTGGGCACCCTGCCCAAGCACCGCGTGGAGCCCACCCATGCCGGCATCGGCAACATCACCTACTTCCTCTACGACACCGACGGCAAGCACCGCATACAGATAGCCCGCAACATCGTGCAGGGCATGTTCCTGGAGCTCTACGACGTGGTGAAGGCGAAGTTCCTGGAGGACAAGCCCAAAGTGGTGAACCGCCAGAACGAGCTATTCATGCAGTTCATCCACCTGGTCTACGCACACGGCGACAAGCAGCGCGAGGTGGCCTTCTATGCCGACCAGCTCTGCATCACCACCCGCTACCTCGCCAGCATCGTGCGCAACGTCGCCCACGAGACCCCCAAGGAACTCATCGACCGCCACTGCGTGCAGACCATCAAGTCTCTGCTCCGCACCACCAACCAGAGCATCCAGTCCATCTCCATCGAGCTCCGCTTCCCCGACCAGTCGTTCTTCACCCGCTACTTCAAGAAGCTCACCGGCATGACACCCAAGGAGTTCAGGGCGAGAGAAGAATAATTGGTCAGCGCGCCCTGAAGGGGCAACCTGCGCCTAGCCCAGGGCAACACCCTG
>CAVCCB010000205.1:0-2766 GCA_963600595.1 Subdoligranulum sp. APC924/74
AACCCAGGGTGTTGCCCTGGGCTAGGCGCAGGTTGCCCCTTCAGGGCGCGCTGGATATTGTGCTGGACTGTGCACAGTTAGGGCGCGCTGGATATTGTGCTGGACTGTGCACAGTTAGGGCGTGCTGGACAAACCGCATGAATTTTATACCAAGTTGTTTTTTTACTATTACTAAGTGATACTCAATATTTCCATATTTCCATATTTCCATATTTCAATATTTCAAAACGGCCCCTTCTTGCTTCTTGCCGTCCATGAGGATTCGCATCGGACGGTCGAGGCGAACATGACGCACATACTTCGTCTCCTCCACCGCAGGCAGGGCATCGAGGAAATCCTTGTCCACGAAACCGCCGTCCTCCACGTTGGTGTCCACCGTGAAATAGCCAACACCGAAGGAGGTGAGGTTCTGGAAGAAATGGGTGCCCTGGCTCGGGTCGATGTTGTAGTTCTTCAGCGCCACCTCCACGATGACGCGGGCGGCACTGATATGGGGCCACTTCACCGGCACACCAAGGTAATGGTCGCTGGAGCCCCATCTGCCGGGCCCTATCAGGACGTAGTTCTTGCCCTCGGCAAGGAACTGGCGGTTGATGCGCTCGATGTCGTCGGCAACGTAATAGTTGTTCATCGCTGAGAAGTTGTCGTCGTACTTCACATACACCACGTCCACCACGTCCTCGCTGATGCCATGGCCCAGGGAGTTGTGGGAGCGCAACAGACAATCCCCGTCGGGTATCGCCCGCACGTCCTCGTCGAGCATCTCCTTGGCATCGACGATGGGACGGATCTGGAGGAGATAGAAGTCGCAGGTCTTGTCGGCATGGATGTTGCAGGCAAACTCAATCTCCACGGGACGGCGCATTGCCTCCACGCCGTATCTCATCGCCATCTGCAGGATCTCGGGCAGGGGGACGACACCGTGCTGGAGCACGCCGCTGAAGGTGATGACCTTGCGACCGCTCTCATACACGCCGTCGTTGAGCACCTGGTCGTAGGGGTCGAAGGTGGAGGCGATGTACTGCAGAGAGCCGTCTGCCACGGCATCCTTCACCCTTACCTTGAGGATGTTGAAACCGTCATCCACCTGGAAGTCCTCGCCCACAGGCTTCATGTCGAGGGCATAGAACTGGGTCTGGGTCTCGCCCAAAGCCTTCTCCAACTCGGAAGTCTGGAGCACCTGATGGGGATGGTAGGGACAGACGCGCAGGGTCTGACCGCCATCGACGATATACTTGCCCAGTCCGAGAGCGAGACTGGCGATGCCCTCCTCCGCCGTCTCGTCGCCGATGGGATAGTAGTTGAGCGAGCGAAGCACACCGCTCATCGTGGGATAGAAGCGGTCGCCATACTGCTCCCCCACCACCTCTTGCAGGATTACCGCCATCTTCTCCTGGTCGATGACATTGCTCGTGGCGGTCATATATGCCTTGGAATCGCGGTAGAACACGGAGGCATAGACACCCTTGATGGCACACGCCAACATCTGCAGCATCTGGTACTTGTCTTCGAGACAGGGTATCATATAGGTGGAATAGATGCCGGCAAAGGGTTGGTAGTGGGCATCCTCCAGGAGCGAACTGGAGCGGACGGCGATGGGGCTCTTCGTCGCCTCGAAGAAGGTGAAGAAGTCGGCTATCAGTGTGTCGGGCAACTGCGCCCTCAGGAAATGCTTCAGGATTTCCTCGTCACTGGCATCGCTCAATGCTATCGGATAGAGATTGTTGCTCTCCATGAATTCGTCAAAAATGTCAGTGCAGAGCACCACGGTCTTGGGGATCTGCACCGTGGCATTCTCATACTGGTTGAACTCGGGATGGCGCTTGATCACGTTGTCGAGGAAGGCGAGGCCCCTGCCCTTTCCGCCCAAGGACCCCTCGCCGATGCGGGCGAAGTGGGCGTACTTGTCAAACTTCATGCGGTCGAAGACTGCCACCACACCGAGGTTCTTCATGTGGCGGTACTGTACGATGGCGTCGAAGATGATCTGGCGGTGGGCATCCACATCCTGCAACCGCTCCCAGGTGACGTGTTTCAGGAAAGCGGAGACCGGGAAGATGGCACGGGCACAGAGCCAGCGGCTCATGTGATTGCGACTGATATGGTAGAGCATCGAGTCGTTGGGAATGCGGAAGATATTGTCCTGCAACTCCTTCAGACTGCGGATGCGCATGATCTCGTCATGGGTCTTCGGGTCGCGGAAGATGAAGTCGCCGAAACCCATGTGCTCTTCCATCAACTGCCGGAGGTCTACGCTCATCTTCTTCGAGTTCTTGTCGACGAAGCGGAAGCCCTCCGCCTCTGCCTTCGCCCGGTTCTCGCTCTCGTTGCTCTCCAGGATGAGGGGCACGAAGGGGTCCTTGCTGCGGATATGGCGGAAGAGTTTGAGTCCTGCCTCGGGGTCCTTCTCCCTGCCGAAGGTGTCGGTCTTCACGGCAGCATCCTCCAGAGGGTAACGGGCATCGCTGATTACACCGAGGGTGTTGTCTGAATATTTTTCGTAAAGACGGAGCGCTTCCTCATAGGTTCGCGCCAGCACCACCTTGGGCCTGCCCCTCATTCGCATGGTGGCGGCATGGCGGTTGAGGGCTTCCTGGGAAAAATTCTTGCTCTGTTCCAGGATATAGTTATAGAGGTTGGGGAGGATGGAACTGTAGAAGCGGATGGAATCTTCCACCAGGAGAATCATCTGAACGCCCGCCTCCTGGATGTCGTGCTCCAGGTTCATCTTGTCCTCTATCAACTTGATGATGGAGAGGATGAGGT
>CAVCCB010000206.1:0-2763 GCA_963600595.1 Subdoligranulum sp. APC924/74
ACGTGGACTTATCCCAAGAAACCATATGCCATAAAGCTGGACAGCAAGGCGAAGGTGCTGGGACTTCCGAAGGAGAAGCGCTTCGACTTGTTGGCAAACTGGATGGACCGAACCTTGCTGCGCAACGACGTGACGTATCACATAGCCAACCTGACAAATACGATGGGATGGAATCCGACGGGAAAGTTTGTCGAGGTGGTTCTAAATGGCAAGCACATCGGCAATTACTATCTTTGCGAACACATCAAGGTGAGCGAATACCGCGTAAACATCAACGAGCTTAATGAGAATGCAACCTATGGCGAGGCCATAACGGGTGGTTACATTATGGAACTTGACGTTTATTACGACGAGACCTACAAGTTCAAGTCTGCGAAAAAGAACTTACCTTATATGTTCAAAGATCCCGATGTGGTGAACGATGCGCAGTTCAGCTATATGCAGCAATACGTCAGCGACCTTGAAACGGCCCTTTATGACGAAACGAAGTTCGCGTCACGCGAGTTTACCAACTATATGGACATTGACTCATACGTAGATTGGTGGTTTGTGTACGAGTTGGCTGGTAACGCCGAGCCTAACTGGCCGAAGAGCTGCTATGTGCATAAGGACAAAAATGGCAAGATGATAGCAGGTCCTGTATGGGATTTTGATTGGGGTACCTACCAATACGGCAGCAGTTGGAAGGTGAACAGCTGCATGTACTATGGACAGCTCTTCAAGGATGCCACATTCAAGGCTCGTGTAAAGGAAAAATGGAATGCCCAAAAGGCTTTGTATGAAGCTGTGGATACATACATTGCCACGCAAGCAGAATACTTGAAGCATTCCGATGAACTGAACATCTCCCTTTGGCCTATCTCCTCACGTGTGAATGGTGACGAGACCATGTCTTTCGCAGATGCCATCAAACGTATGCGTGACAACTACAAAAACCGCATCGTGTGGATGAATACCCAGATAAACGCCTTTTAAAAAAGTATCTGGGAGGTCGCAGGGACAGGTACTTGACCCACACGGGGACATAGGCTTGGCGGTACAATGGGGCTGGCTTTCCTGAAATGCAAAGACAATCTTTAAACCAGTCTAATGATGGGGAAATCATACCTGTAAGTGCCGATAGTGGTGCCAAAAGTGACTAAAAAAGCGACTTTTGGCACCACTATCGGAACTTTTTTTCCTTTATTCCCCCTTGTTTTTCATGTATTTTGTTTTATCTTTGCACTCAAATCAAAGAGAAAGAAGACATATTGCAAAATATCATTGGCAGAAAACGGGAGCAGATTGTAAACCTTTGTGAGATGAAGTATTCCCTAAATGCCTACGACATCACGCCGGCTTATCTCCAGAAGTTGACAGAGCGAAGAGAGGCTTTCCGACGAGCCACCTCCACCAAGAAGGCCCTGCATCTGACTTTCATCACAGCATCGGGAGTAAAGCAGAATGCTCAGGCTGGGATGATTCAGAGCGAAGTAACCCTGGATGATTTGTTCGGGGAGAAAGCCTGAAAGTATATAAAGGGTTGATATTCTGCTTTTTTCGGAAAGTACGACTTTGAAATCATTCCCATTTGTTTTGATAAGGTTGATAGCGAGGAAAGAAGCGAGGAAAGAAGCGATGAAGGCGAGGAAAGAAGTGATAAAAGCGAGGAAAGAAATGACTAATAGTACTGACGCTAAAAAGAAATAGTATGACAGCAGACGAACTGAAAGACATATGCCTTTGTGGCGAGACCACCAAAGTGCAGTTTAAGGAAGCCCCCATTCCGCAGAAGGAGCTGGCAAGGGAGATGATAGCCTTTGCCAATTCCAAAGGCGGCGTGATACTCTTTGGCGTGACCGACAAGACGGGCGACATCAAGGGACTGTCGTATGAGGAAGTACAGGAGACAAGTCGTGAGTTGGGCAACGCCGCCAACGAGCAGGTGAAGCCTACCATCTACATAGAGACCGAGGTGGTGCGTGTTGGCGGCAAGCACGTGTTGGTATGCTCCATTGCCGAAGGGCGCAACAAACCCTACAAGAACCTGCAGGGCGAGATATGGGTGAAGCAGGGTGCCGACAAGCGGCGCATCACCGAGAATGCCGAGATACTGGGGCTGTTTCAAGACTCAGGCAGCTACCAACCCGAGAAAGACGCCGAGGCAGGGTCGGGCATCAAAGACCTGGAGATGGCATACCTGCGCGAATATTTCGAGAGCGTGTATGGCAAGGAGATAGAAGACTTCGACCAGCCGCTCGACCGCATGCTCCATTCGCTGAGTGTGCTGACGGACAAGGGCGAGGTGACGCGAGTGGGCATGCTCTTCTTCGGCAAGAACCCTCAGCAGTATGAGCCGTCGGTAGTGGTGAAGGCCGTAGCCTTTGCCGGCAACGACATCGGCGACACCAACTATCTGGACAGCCGCGACATCACGGGCACCCTGCCACGGATGTTCAAGGAGGGCATGGCTTTCATGAAGTCGTATCTCCACCACGAGCAGAAGGGGCAAAACTTCAACTCGGTGGGCATCCTCGAAATCTCGGAGGTGGTGCTGGAAGAGCTGCTGCAAAACGCCCTCGTACACTTCGACCTGCTCCACCATGCCGCCATCCGTCTGCTCATCTTCGACGACCGCATAGAGATAGTCAATCCCGGCTGCCTGTATGGCGGACTCAAAATAGATGACATCAAACTGGGTGTCTCCCGCCAGCGCAACCCATTGATGGCTGGCTTTGCCGCCCGAACCATGATTTACCGTGGACTTGGCTCCGGCATCAAGCG
>CAVCCB010000207.1:0-2751 GCA_963600595.1 Subdoligranulum sp. APC924/74
TGATGCGCAACTTCTACAGCCCATTGAAGGATTGTGAG
The DNA here is from genome assembly GCA_963600595.1 of Subdoligranulum sp. APC924/74. Lineage (GTDB taxonomy): Bacteria > Bacteroidota > Bacteroidia > Bacteroidales > Bacteroidaceae > Prevotella. The sequence goes on from CAVCCB010000207.1 coordinate 39, forward strand.
CCGATGCTTCGCTTCGTGTTCCTGACGGGCATCACGAAGTTCTCGCAGCTGAGCATCTTCAGCGAACTGAACAACATCAAGAATGTGAGCATGGACAAGCCATACGCCGGCATCTGCGGCATCACCAAGGAGGAACTGCTCACGCAGATGAGCGAGGATATCGACGGGCTGGCGGAGAGCCTGGAGCTGACGCGCGAGGAGACCATACAGGAGCTGAAGGACCACTATGACGGCTACCACTTCTGCTGGCCGTCGCCCGATGTGTTCAACCCCTTCAGCCTATTGAACTGCTTCGCCGACGGCGAGCTGAACGCCTACTGGTTCGGCTCGGGCACACCTACATACCTCATCAACATGATGAGGAAGTATGACTTCCTGCCCACCGACCTGGGCGAGGTCGTGGAGGTGGGGCAGAAGGACTTCGATGCACCTACGGAAACTTTGAACAATATCATTCCGCTGCTCTATCAGAGCGGCTATCTCACTATCAAAGGTTATGAAAAGCTGACAAAGCTATATCAGTTGGCTTTGCCCAACAGGGAAATAGGCGTGGGGCTGTACGGCAGCTTGCTGCCTTATTATCTCACGGACGAGTCGGTGAAGGGCAACACTACCATTGCCAAGATGTCGCTGCTGATACGGCAGAACAAGATGGAGGAGGGACTGCAGCTGCTAGCCGATTTCCTGAAGACCGTTCCCTACTGCGACAACACGCACTATGAGGGCCACTGGCAGCAGGTGCTCTTCATCATGTTTGCCCTGCTCACCGACTACGACATCCATGTGGAGCACCACACGGAGAAGGGTAGGATTGACCTCACACTGGAGACGAAGACTGCCATCTATGTGATGGAACTGAAGCTGAACAAGAGTGTGGAGGAGGCGCTCGCCCAGATAGAGGAGAAGCGCTACGCCGACGCCTTCAAGCTGAAGGAAAAGCCAGTGATGAAGGTGGGGCTGAACTTCGGGCTGAAGGACGGGGTGAACACGCTGGAGTGGAAGACGGTAAATAATTGATAGTCTACCCACTGTTTTAGACTGTTTATCTGATACCTGAGAAAAACAAACAAGATTAGGATTATTACTCTTTTTAAATAGGCATCGCTAAGCCTCTGGCTTGGCGACGCCTAAGTCACGTTTCTACTTATACATACTTTTATGAATACGCAATATTCGGTGCTTCTGTCCTTGTATTACAAGGAGAGGCCGGAGTATCTGAGGGAGTCGCTCGACTCCCTCTTCCGCCAGACCGTGCCCTCCGACGACATCGTGCTCGTGGAGGACGGCAGGGTGGGGGATGCCCTTGAGAGAGTGGTGAGGGAGTATGAGGATCGCTATCCCCAGCTCCATGTGGTGAGATACGAGAAGAACCGCGGACTGGGCCATGCCCTCAACGACGGCCTGCGCCATTGCCGCCACGAACTGGTGGCGCGTATGGATACCGACGACATCGCCAAACCCAGAAGGATGGAGGTGCAGGTGGGGTATATGGTGGAGAACCCTGGCGTTGACGTGGTGGGCTCTTGGACAGAGGAGTTTGTGGGCGACGCAGGCAACGTGGTGACACTGAGGAAACTGCCCGAGTTCAGCCAAGAGATTTATGCCTTCGGCAAGAAGAGGAATCCTCTCAACCATCCCACGGTGATGTTCCGCAAGGGCGCAGTCGTGAGGTCGGGCGGCTACAAGCCGTTCCACCTGTTCGAGGACTACTACCTGTGGGTGAGGATGCTGAAGGACGGGGCGAAGTTCCACAACATCCAGGCTCCCCTGCTGTCGTTTCGCACCTCCCCGGCGACGTACAACAGGCGGGGAGGCTGGCGATACGCCATGACGGAGCTGAAATTCATGCTCATGATGCACGACGTCGGATACACTAACCAGCTGACCACACTGGAGAACGTGGTGAGGCGCATACCCGTGCGCCTGGCTCCCAACAAGATAAGAAACATGATTTACAACCTGATAAGAAAATAGAAGATTTTTATGAGACTAAAACAAGATGACACACAGTTCATTCCAGACGGTATGAACGCCTTCGAACGGAATGTGAAACGTATTGCTGACTGCCTTTTGGCATTCCTCGCCCTGATGATTTTCTCTCCCCTGTTCCTCTTCTGCTACGTGGCGGTGAGGCGGGAGGACGGCGGCCCTGCCATCTACAAACAGGAGAGGATAGGACGGTTTGGCAGACCCTTCTACATCTATAAGTTCAGGAGCATGAGGTTGGACGCAGAGAAGATGGGACCAGCCTTGTACAAGGGCGCAGGGAAGGATCCACGCCTGACTAAGGTGGGACTCTTTATCAGGGTGCACCACCTCGACGAACTGCCGCAGCTATGGAACGTCTTCGTGGGCGACATGGCTTTCATCGGTCCGCGTCCGGAGAGAAAGTACTACATCGACCAGATCATGGAGCATGATCCCAGATATTCCTACCTCTACCAGATAAGGCCCGGCGTGACATCCTATGCTACGCTCTACAATGGCTATACGGACACGATGGAGAAGATGCTGAGGCGACTGCGCCTCGACCTGTATTACCTCGGGCACAGGTCGTGGTGGCTCGACTTCAAGATTCTGGCGAAGACCTTTATCTACATCGTCTTCGGAAAGAAGTTCTGAGAAAGATTAAAATATTGAAATATTAAAATATTGAATAAGCTGGGGAGGTCCCGGCCTGGAGATTCCGATGAGGGGAGTCTCCGGGCCGGGA
>CAVCCB010000208.1:0-2730 GCA_963600595.1 Subdoligranulum sp. APC924/74
ACATTGTACATTATAAATTGTACATTACATCAATATGTCATAGTCCACATGCTTGTAGTCCTCCACCGTCGGCACGAAGATGTTGCCGTCGCCCTGGTTCTCGGGCGTGGGAGGCGTGAGCTGGCTGCAGTCGATATCGATGGTGATGACACCACCATGGCACTGCTGGCGACACTGGTCGGTGACGATGTAGTCGTAAGTCTTCTCCGTACCGTTGCTGAACTGCAAGGTGAGGTAGAGACGGTTGTCCACATCGGTCCTGCTGCCCGCATAGAGGGGCGAAGCCTTCGTTTGCCAGCCCGTCATGTCACAGAGTCCGAAGGTGGTGAGCTTGCCGCCCACGATGTCCACAGTACTGCCATTCACCTGGATGCCATTCTTCATGCGCATCGGGAAGTAGACCATACAGGGCTTGTTGCCCGTATGTCCTGTGTTGACATTGGTGGTGGACGCCATCGCCGAGAGGGCAGCGTCGCCGGTGATTCCTTTCACGCGACCGTCGTTGTTGCGGAGGATCACCTGCACCAGGTATATATAGACCAATGGGCGGAGGGTAGTCTTGAGCTGCTTCACCCATACGTTCTGCTGTTCATCGTAATAGTCGTAGTCGGCAGTGTTGCGCGAGATGTAGAGATTCTGCTCGTATGCCGAATAGAAAATCTCGGGACGGTTGTAGAGTCCCACCACACTCTCGTCAGCCTTGCTGCGAATCATACCCCTCGACACTGTCGTGGAGGCTTTCACCGAGTCGATGTCGCTCTCATCGACGAGCAACACCTGCGTACCGTCCTCGGAGTCGATGTTGCTCCATACGAGGAGGTCGTAGTAGCCATACTGGAAGGTACGGCGGAAACTGTTCTCGAAAACGGTGAAACCGTCCATGCCATCCTTGGTATGCGAGGTATTGGGCTGTTCGCCGAGCCAGTAGCGGCGCACCTCATAGTTGGAAGGCATCACATAGGAGAGGTCTCCCGAGATCTTCCGGTCATTGTCGTCCCAGCCGTAGTACCACCTTTGTTTCCAGGTGGTGTCGGTGCCCCAGATCACGTCGAGGTCCACTTCCACTTCGGGCAACTTCGCCATCACATCCTCACCGGGCAGGTGGAGGGGCGGTTCGATGCACGAGGTATTGAGACCCAGGAGGGATACAAGGAGGAGCATCATGCAGACAACATGCTTTCTCATAACTCACCTCCTTTCTTCGCCTTGCGGTAGATGAGGTCGTAGGTGAGCTGGATGCCCACGTTGGTGGGACCGAGCCAAGTATATTGCCAGTTGCGCTTCTTGAACTTGCTGGCAGCACCAGAGTAGTCGTAATAGTACTTGCCGTCCTTGTCGCCCGAAATCGGGTTGCCGTAGACGTAGGGGTCGTACCTCGTGAGGAGGAAGCCCAAAGCCGCCGTCAGCTCCATACGGAGATGACCCTTGCGGTCGAGACGGAAGGTATAGCCGCCGGAGATGCCGGCACCGCCGCCCTCGCCTTCCCAGCCCTTGTTCTCGTTGAAGCCGATGCCATAGCAGAAGCCATGGGCGTAAGCACCGAGGAAGGCACCGCGGTAGGGATGACCCTTCTTGAAGTATCGTCTCACCTCCAGTTGCACGTCGCGAATCTGGAAGAACTTATAGTCTTGCCAGTGGCGGTGGTTGCTGTAGGTAAAGCCGGCGTTGTAGGTGAGGTGACCGTGGCGCGGGAAGTATTCCAGTTGGATATTGCCCGAGAGGGCGAATCCGAAGTTGGGCATATAGAAGAAATCGTGCAGGAGGTTGGTGCGCACGGCGAGCAAGGGCAGGCGTTCCGCCTTGGGTTGCTCGTAGGGCACGTCGACGGGTGCAATCTGAGGGATGGAATCAACTGCGACTTTCACCAACGGCACTCTTTCCGCGGAAATGGCAACCTGAGGTTTGCCAAACCACATCATCACCCTTGCCTGTCGCAGACGGGGGAAGTAATCCCTGACGAGGCGTTTCCACACCTTGCCCCCCTGGAGAGCCATCAGCGCCTTCTTGCACTGCTGTTCGTCTCCCCCACTCTGCTGCCAGATGCGGCTCACCGCCCCGGCATCGGCATCGTGGGCTTCCGTCATCAGGACGGAGAGGTATTCGTAGTCCTCGCACACCATACCCGTCTGGGTCTTGGAGGAAGAGATGTCGGAGGGCAGTTCGCTGTTGATGAAGTCGACCAACCGCTGCGTCCTCTCCTTCGCCAAACGGAGGTTGTTGGCATAGGGTCCTTCGGGGGAAGCAGCTCCTCTGATGACAATCCTGCGGAGAACGAGTCCCTTGTCGAGCAACAGGGGCACAATCTTATTCTTGTAAACATCAACGAAAGGTTCGGTGGGTCGCAACTCGGAACGGTTGACAACGAAACGGATGCCTTCTGCAGAGGCATTGAAGAGCGAGTCGCTCACGAGGGGCAACAGGGCAGTGGAGTCACTGCTGACGTACACAAAGGGGTATTCGGGCAATGCTTCAAACTGTCCGTTTTGCGCATGACTTGCTGTATAGCAGCATGCTGCGAGGATTAGCGCGGTCCAAAATCCCTTATTCATAATCACTGTCTCAGTTGATGTATAAGTAAAACTAACCGCAAAAGTACAAATATTTCGTAATCTGACAAAATTACCCCCCCCGATTTAACTTTTATTTAACAATTAGGGGGGGGGAAGTCTCGTAAGCAACGGTTAAAAAATAACTTGGTACGATTTTAACGCCTCCTTATAGTTTGTGACC
>CAVCCB010000209.1:0-2686 GCA_963600595.1 Subdoligranulum sp. APC924/74
TCGAATGGCAGGAGGTCGCCCTCCTTGCACTCCTGGTCGGCCTTCAGGTAAGAACCCACCAATGCATCTGCCATCACGAGTGTCATTGGCTCGCCGCTGTAGAGATTATAGGTCTCGATTGCCACATAGTCTATCTTTGGACCTACGCAGAGTGCCACGTTTGAAGGCAATGTCCAGGGAGTCGTGGTCCAAGCCACGAAATAAGGCTTGCCCCACTGGGTCCACTCCGCCTTCGGGTCCTTGATGAGGAACTGTACGGTGGTGGTGAGGTCCTTCACGTCGCGGTAGCAACCGGGCTGGTTCAACTCGTGTGAGCTAAGACCTGTTCCTGCGCCTGGCGAATAAGGTTGAATGGTGTAGCCCTTGTAGAGCAAGCCCTTGTTGTAGAGCTGCTTCAGAAGCCACCAAAGTGTCTCTATATACTTATTGTCGTAAGTAATGTAAGGATGGTCAAGGTCTACGAAATAACCCATCTTCTCGGTAAGCTCGCGCCACTCTGCGGTGAACATCATTACGTTCTCGCGGCACTTGTGGTTATAGTCCTCGGTAGAGATGTACTTCTCCGATGCCTTGTTGTCGATATCCTTCTTGGTGATGCCGAGCTCTTTCTCCACACCCAGCTCCACGGGGAGTCCGTGGGTATCCCAGCCCGCCTTGCGGTGAACCTGAAACCCCTTCATCGTCTTATATCTATTGAAAGTATCCTTGATACTGCGCGCCAGCACGTGGTGGATGCCCGGGTGACCGTTGGCAGATGGAGGCCCCTCGAAGAAGATGAACTGAGGACAGCCTTCACGCTCGTCTATAGACTTGTGGAAGATATCGTTCTTCTCCCACTCTGCTAATACGTCATTGTTGGTCTTTGTCAAGTTCAGACCATTGTGCTCGGCAAATTTCTTAGCCATATTATCTCTTATATTTTTGTTGTTGTTACTTTTTAGCCGCAAAGTTACTACATTTCCCCGACACCGCCAAACTTTTCATGGAATATTTACATGTATAGGCATGACTGTAGCCTGGTTACCAAGGTTTACCCCAGTTCAGGATAAGTTGCCTTTAATAAAAGATGCTATAGTGTTTTAGGCGTTTCACTAGAGAATTTAACGTACTGCCGTAAATCGCGCACGCGTATAAATGTTTTTTCTGACGAAAAAGTATCAAAGTCTCATCTTTAGCAATTTTACAAGTATATATAATTGATTGACACCCGTTTACAAAAATGAGACTTTTCAAATATTTGACAAAAAAGTCTCACCTAAGTATCACCGAAGTATCATTCTACAACTTCTATGTACCTTTAAAAGGCATTCAACTTTCGGCAAGTTCCGAAAGAAGGGAAGTTAAGGGAAGTTAAGTGAAGTTCTCGCTCTCTGCGAGAACATGGGAAGTTAAGGGACAATAGTATTATTGCTGAGTCAGTCCAGCATGTGTTCACTCTATGAACAAGCGACGGGCAAATAGTGAACAACCCACGGGCAACCATTGCCCAAACACCGGGCATCCATTTGGGCAATCTTATTCAAGGGCAGTCTATATTTCAGAAATAAGACTTCGGTGAGACTTTGATGAGACTTTGGTGAGACTTCTTGGCGGATTTTCACGGAAGTATCATCAACACTAAATCATTATGCATCATAGTGTTAAACCTTATTTCGCAATCAAAGATGAGACTTTGACACTTTTTTCGCAAAAAACTTTCTTACGTAGTAGAAAAAAACACTCATGCCGAGCGTACAAAACAAAGCCGGGACAAGAACTTGCTTGTACCGGCTTTATTGGTATGAGAAAACGGGGAGGGGCTAATTGTTGGAGCTGCCTCCCACGATGTCGAGCAATTCATTGGTAATGGCCTGTTGACGACTCTTGTTGTACTGCAAGTTGAGCGTGCGCAGGAGTTCGTCGGCATTGTCGGTGGCTGTCTGCATGGCAACCATTCGGGCGGCATGCTCGCTCGCCTGACTGTCGAGCAAAGCTGTGTAAACCATCAGGTTGAGCAACTTGGGTATCAACGCCCTCAACACAGTCTCCAAGTCGGGCTCCACTATGAAGTCATCGTTCAGGGGCACCGCCTCCTCCACTACCTTTTGCTGGGTCTCCTGCTTCTTGCGCAGATACTCCTGCGCCTTGGCAGTGGCAATGTTGGAAGTGAGGTCACGGTCGTTGTCCTCGCCGATGTTCTCGGTACTGAGGTCGATGGGCAGGAACGTCTTGCGAGTGAGGATTTGCGAACCTGCGCTCTTGAAGTGGTGATAGATCATCTCCACCTTATCAAGCGAGCCGTCCACAAACTTCCTCACCAAGGCGGTGGCGATCTCGGCGCACTGGCTGGCATTGGGCTTGTCGGCAAGCTCAGTGAAGTCACCCGCCACCTTCAATCCTAATTTCTGCGCCTTCTCTGCCACCTTCCTTCCAATGGGATACACCGTGATGTCGTCAATGCCTTGAGCCTTGTACTCGTCCACAGTCTGCACCATCGTCCTGATGACGTTGGAATTGAAACCGCCACAGAGCGAACTGTTGGAGCTATAGACCAAGAGCGCCACATGACGGGTGTCGGTGTGCCCCATCTGAAGCAGACGGTCCACATGCGGTGTACTCACCAGGAAACTCTTGAGGATATGCTCCAGCATGTTCTCGTAGGGCAGCATATTCTGTATCGCCACCTGCGCATGATGCAACTTGCTCG
>CAVCCB010000210.1:0-757 GCA_963600595.1 Subdoligranulum sp. APC924/74
TACCTTTGTAAAAGAAAAAAGAAAAGGCTCAGAAAAGAACCTGTTCGGAAAAAAGACATCAATTCAAGACAAAATGAACGACAAACGTAAAAGCGCATGAAAGATAGGATTAGACAGCTGATGGAGGATCAGCACCTCACCCAGCAAACCTTCGCCCAGATGATAGGCAGTTCGACGGCGACGCTGAGCAATATCTTCAACGGAAAGACCAATCCGTCGCTCAGTATCGTGGACGGAATCCATAAAAGTTTTCCTCAGGTCAACGTCTACTGGGTACTCTATGGAACGCCTCCGATGTACCAGTCGCAAGGTGGTCAGGGCATACAGGACGAAGCCTCTTCTGAGGGTACTTCCCCAAGTGGCGGAGAGCAAGGTGGCACAATGGACGGAGTGGCGACAGGAAGTGCAGGAGGCGGAAATGGTTCCAGCTTTTCTGCGTTTGAGCCAGGGGCGGAAGCAGTACTTCCGGCGAATGGATTTCCAGCCTCTCCTTCCCTTTCCAGTCAGTCGCAGATGTATGGAACCCATCAGGCTGCGGCTAAAAATATCGCACAGGCGGCAGTAAAGTATGTTGACAAACCGCAACGTAAGATAACCGAGATACGCATCTTCTATGATGACCAGACCTGGGAGACTTTTGTGCCCAAGAAGTAAAAAAGTTCCTTTTCGTTTCGTCAACTCAGATTTTTGACGTACCTTTGCATCTAAGATAAGCATGGAGTTAAGTCTTTGCATATACATATTATATAAATAGCAT
>CAVCCB010000210.1:872-2647 GCA_963600595.1 Subdoligranulum sp. APC924/74
GCATGAAGATGAAAAAATATGTTCTCGACCTGAAGGTGGTTTCCTTGGAGGCGTTGAGCGATAAGCATGTGTTGATCAAGCTTACCGACGAGCAACCTCTGCCTGAGATTCTGCCCGGTCAATTCGTGGAGGTAAAGGTGGAACATTCTCCCACAACAATGCTCCGCCGTCCTATCTCCGTCAACTATGTGGATCGTGAGAGCAACCAGCTTTGGCTGCTTGTGGCGATGGTGGGCGACGGTACTCGCCAGTTGGGGCAGTTGAAGGCAGGCGATACGCTCAACTGTGTGCTGCCCTTGGGCAATGGCTTCACCATGCCCACGCAGAAGGGACAGAAGTACCTGCTCGTGGGTGGCGGTGTCGGTGTGGCTCCGCTCCTGTATTTCGGAAAACTCATCAGGGAGTTTGGCTCAGAAGTGGTGTTCCTTTTGGGAGCGCGTTCTGCCAAGGATTTGCTTGAGCTTGACGAGTTCTCCAAGATAGGGCAAGTGTGTATTACCACAGAAGACGGCAGCGCCGGAGAGACTGGCTTCGTGACCAATCATTCCATTCTGCAGAAGGCGAGCTTCGATATGATCTCCACCTGCGGGCCGAAGCCCATGATGGTGAGCGTGGCGCGTTTTGCCAAGAAGGCGGGCGTGGAATGCGAAGTCTCGCTGGAGAACAAGATGGCGTGCGGCGTAGGTGCTTGCCTCTGTTGCGTGGAGAAGACGGCCAAGGGCAATCAGTGTGTTTGTAAGGATGGTCCAGTAATCAACATAAAGAATCTATTATGGCAGCTTTAAATGTAAAGATCGGAAACCTGAATTTGAAGAATCCCGTGATGACGGCATCCGGCACCTTCGGCTATGGACTTGAGTTTGCCGACTTTGTTCCGTTGGAGGAGATCGGCGGCATCATCGTGAAGGGTACAACCCTGGAGCCTCGCGAGGGAAACGACTATCCCCGTATGGCGGAGACTCCCCAGGGTATGCTCAACTGCGTGGGCTTGCAGAACAAGGGCGTGGATTACTTCTGTAGCCACATCTATCCCCAGATTAAGGATATCGACACCAGCATGATCGTCAACGTCTCCGGCCACTCGCCCGAGAGTTATGCCGAGTGCGCTGCCCGCATTGACGAGCTGGACAAGATTCCTGCCATCGAGCTGAACATCTCTTGCCCCAATGTAAAGGATGGGGGAATGGCGTTCGGCGTTACTTGTGCGGGAGCTGCGAGCGTGGTGAAGGCTGTGCGCAAGGCCTATCACAAGACGCTCATCGTGAAACTGTCCCCCAATGTCACGAGCATTGCGGAGATAGCCCGTGCCTGTGAGGCAGAGGGAGCTGACTCCGTGTCGCTCATCAATACCCTGATGGGTATGGCGGTGGACATAGAGAAGCGTGTGCCGCTGCTCAGCATCCGTACGGGTGGATTGAGCGGTCCTTGCGTGAAGCCCGTGGCTTTGCGTATGGTCTATGACGTGGCTCATGCCGTCAAGATTCCTGTAGTGGGTCTGGGAGGCATCACGAATGCCAAGGATGCCATTGAGTTCATGATGTGTGGTGCTACGGCGATAGAGATAGGTACGGCAAACTTCATCGATCCCGCAGTTACAAAGAAGGTGAAGGACGGCATCAACGACTGGCTGGATGCCCATGGCTGTGCTTCCGTGCAGGAGATTATCGGAGCCATCGGTTAGTCTGTGCACTGATTGGGATGGTATGGACTTATAATACCTTATAATAAAGAAAGCCCGGCTCTCCGTTGCGTTATGACGCAACGGAGAGCCGGGC
>CAVCCB010000211.1:0-2634 GCA_963600595.1 Subdoligranulum sp. APC924/74
AGCTGAAGCTCCTGGCCGACGTGGGTCTCGTAGGCTTCCCCAATGCGGGCAAGTCGACCCTGCTGAGCAGTGTGTCGAGCGCAAGACCCAAGATCGCCAACTATCCCTTCACCACCCTGGAGCCTTCCTTAGGCATCGTGGACTACCGCGACCACCAGAGTTTCGTGATGGCAGACATCCCCGGTATCATCGAGGGAGCCAGCGAGGGCAAGGGACTGGGACTGCGGTTCCTGCGCCACATCGAGCGCAACTCACTGCTGCTCTTCATGGTGCCCGGCGACACCGACGACATCAAGAAAGAATATGAGGTGCTCTTGGGAGAGTTGAGGAACTTCAACCCCGAGATGCTCGACAAGCACAGGGTGCTCGCCGTGACCAAGTGTGACCTGCTCGACGAGGAACTCATCGAGATGCTCAAGGACACGTTGCCCGACGACCTGCCCGTGGTGTTCATCTCTTCCGTTACCGGACAGGGCATACAGGAACTGAAGGACGTGCTGTGGAAGGAACTGAACTCCGAGAGCAACAAGCTCCAGGAGATCACCTCCGAGGACACGCTCGTTCACCGCGACAAGGACATGACCCGCTTCCAGCAGGAACTGGAGGCAGAGGGCGAGGACATCGTGGAATATATCGACGAGGAGGACATCGAAGATGTTGACGACCTGGACGATTTCGAATACGAGTAATCTCTTGGCTTTTTCCACAACCCGAAAGGGAGGAGTGAGCCAGGGAAAATACGGCGAGTTCAACATCAATGAATATTGCGGCGACGAGGCAGAAGCCATCGCCGAGAACCGCCGACGGTTGGCGGAAAGACTCGGCATCGCCGCCGACCATATCATCCTGCCCCATCAGGTGCATGGGGTGGAGGTGAGACAGATCGACCACCGCTTCCTCTCCTTGGCTGAGGCTGAAAGGAGGGAAATGCTGGAGGGCGTGGATGCCGTGATGACCGACCAGACTGGTATCTGCATCGGTGTCTCCACCGCCGACTGCATCCCCGTGCTGCTCTATGACGAGGCGCACCATGCCGCCGCTGCCATCCATGCCGGATGGCGGGGTACGGTGAGGCGCATCGTGGAGCGTGCCGTGGAGCAGATGCGGCAAGTCTATGACACCGACCCGGCGCAGCTGAAGGCAGTGATAGGCCCCGGCATCTCATTGGAGAGTTTCGAGGTGGGCGACGAGGTGTATGAGGCTTTCGCCCGGGAGGGTTTCCCGATGGAGCGCATCGCCCGCCGCTACGCCAAATGGCACATCGACCTGCCTCTCTGCAATGCCCTGCAACTGCAAGGCATGGGCGTGAGGGAGGAGAATATCCAAGACTGTGCCGTCTGTACGTTCCAACACAGCGACGAATATTTTTCCGCCCGTAAGTTGGGCATCCGGAGCGGGAGAATCTATACGGGGGTTTTGATAATTAAGAATTAAGAATTAATAATTAATAATTAATAATTAAGAATTAAGAATTAATAATGAAGGGAAAATGGGGTGAGAAAGGCTGGAGGATGCTGGCGGTGGCAGGAATGATGTTCTTGTCACTCAGTGGTTTTATGCCCGTCAAGAACATGTTTACCGCAGCTGAACAGCAGCAGATCAGCATTGCCACGCCGGGACTCTTCGACCAGAGCAATGCCTTTAACGTGGATTTCGAGATTTTCCGCGACAAGGAATATTCCTTCCCGCTGCCCGTGGGAAAGGCAACAGCAGTATCTGGCAACACCCTCAAGATAGAAACCACGAAGGGCGATGCCGTGAAGGCGATGTTCAGCGGTCATGTGCGCCTGTCGAGAAAGACAGAGTCGCAAGGCAACGTCATCGTCATCCGCCACGACAACGGACTGGAGACCGTCTACGCCAACAATGCCGAGAACCTGGTGAAGGTGGGGCAGGCTGTGGATGCCGGACAGACCATCGCCATCGTGGGCACGAAGAACGGCGAGACCTATTGCGACTTCTCCATCATGGTGAACGGTGCCCGTATCAATCCCGAGACCATCCTGGAGGTGAAGAGCCATAAGTTGAGGAAGCAGACCATCCAGTGCCGCAAGAACGGCAACCGTGTGGCGGTGAGTGTTCTCGGAGCCAAGGGAAGTGCAGGAGGAGCCGAGGACAAGAAGGGCGGCAGGCGTGGGCTGACGCTCGACCCTGACGAGGTGAACGACCCCTTCGTGCTGACCAACACTTTCCAGCTCGACCTGGAGAAGATAGAGAAAGGCCGCTGGGCTTATCCCTTGCCCGATGCCCACGTCATCAGTCCGTATGGCGGCAAGCGCAGGCATTCGGGCGTGGACCTGAAGACCCGGCCCAACGATGAGGTTGTGGCGGCATTCGACGGTGTGGTGACGGCTTCGAGTCCCTATTACGGTTACGGCAACTGCATCCGTATCAAGCACGCCTATGGTTTTGAAACCCTATACAGTCACCAGAGCAAGAACCTGGTGAAGGCAGGAGACAAGGTGAAGGCAGGACAGGTAATCGGACTGACCGGTCGCACAGGCCGTGCCACGACCGAACATCTCCACTTCGAGATTTCCTTCGGCGGCAGACGTATCGACCCCGCAACGGTCTTCGACCATAAGGAGCATCGGCTCCAGCCCGTTACCCTGCATCTGACCAAAGGAAAGGGAG
>CAVCCB010000212.1:0-2629 GCA_963600595.1 Subdoligranulum sp. APC924/74
TAATGCTGGCGGAAGAGCCGCTCTATCGTTTCCTTGTTTGTTTGCATTTCTTGTTATTTTTTGCTTGATACAGTCCAAGGAGCATCATGATGATTTCCTCCGTGCTTCCTTGTTTTTGCCTATATCAAAAACCGTTTATCTGATACCATTATCCCCATCACTATTACTCAACTTGCGTGTGCCTGCCTCATATTTTCTACCATGGTGGAAGTTGAAGCTCGCCGACAGGAGTATCGTGTTGGCTTGCCCCTTGAAACTGATGAGATTATCCTGCCACACATAGCGATTGTACTTCTTGTCGGTAAAGGAAGAACCGTGAGGCGTGAGCAGATAGATGACACTGGCACCGAAATGCCAAGCTTTATAGTGATAAGAGAGACTGAGTTGTGAGTGTGTTTCACCACTATTCATGCGCTCTCCCCAATAGTTTTCTGGAGCCTTGTAATAGCTGGCACCCACATTCCAGTTGCCTTGCATCCATTTGATGCTGCCGCCCCAACGCCAAAACTCGAAGCGATGCTTATAGTCCCAGCCTTTGGTTCGGGTGTTAGTATATTCCCCATACAGCGATGCGTCCAGATGATTCTTTATGATGTGAAAAGTAGGCAGTGCCAAGAAGCGTTGAAAGGAATGGCTTTTCTGGTTCTCTGGCTTGTTGACAAACAGACAGCTTCCATCCTCCCTCAGTTCTGGAATTATCGTGCTGGCTATCGGCTTGTCAGCATAGGTCCAGCTCCCCTCCACATAAAATTCCACAAAAGGAACGTTCCATGTGGCGGAAAGGGCATTCTTGTAACTCTGGTATGGCTTCAAGTTTCTGTTGCCATCGCTCGCCTCGAAACTGTTGATGTATTTTCGCACCTCGCTCAGACCTGCCAGGCCCGGCACAGTCGATGAGACTCCACTGCTCCATCTGAAGCTCAGGTGTTCGCCAGCCCTTGCCTGAAACGTCAGTTGAGGTCGGAACATCCATCTCGTATAGCCATCTCCTCCTTGATGAATGGAAGACCTGGTCGCTCCTACACCTATCTGATAGCCAAACCATTTCGTCTTACCCTGCAACTGGGCAAAGAGGTAAAGGTTACTGTACTTTAATTCTGTGTCAACATTGTTGTTCCCCACATAGAGATTGTCTGTATGGCTCACAGTGTATTGGCCACCACCCGAGAGAGCAATATTTTTCCAATCCTTCGTATAGATGCCCTCGCCGATGAGCGAACGTTTCCTACCCGTGGCATCATAACTATAGTCACTCATAGGAATGCCTAAAACAGACTGTTCCGGCGATTGGTCAAAGGAATATTCCTGCATACGATACTGATAGTTGGTGCCGATGTAAGTTCCCACCAAATTGAGAGTCAAGTTTTGACTGTGTGGCATGTTCAACGAATAATACAAATCGAGTGAAGGAGTTTGTTCCAAATCCTTCACATTGTTCCGTAAGTACTGGCATGCCTTGCCGTCCTCTTGACAGAGTTGGTCATTCCCTCTCACAGGACTGTTGTAATTGCTGAAGTTGAATCGCACATCCAGTGTGTATCTGTCAGGTTCATAAAAGTGATAGCCCAACTGCACCTCGTTCATAGTATAAAGGAAGGGCGAATTATACCCCAGATAATTTCTTGTGACAGTCTCACCACTTGGCAGATGATACGTGCCAAGGCTTTGGTTGCTGCGCTCGTCCGAGCGATAGGAGAAGTCATAGCTTACGCTGAACTCCGATTTTTTGATATTATATTTGAAGTAGCCATCCGTATCGTTCTGCCCATTCTGTATGCCCTGTCGGGAAGATACTCCCCCCACATAGCCAGCATAGCGACGGCGCACTTGGTAATTGATGACGGCATCCAAGCCTGCGTCTCCATATCTCACGCCAGGCGCATTGATAAACTCCACTTTCGTCACTTCATCTGGTTGTAAAGCCAAGACATCCTGCATAGTAGCCTTGACATCATTGATGCGCAGCTGCACACCTCCACCCTTCAATGACTGAACCTTTCGCTCTGTGCGATCCACAAGAATGGTAGGCAACTGCATATTGTCCAGCAGTTCATAACCATTGGTCGCAGTCTTCACTTGTTCTTTCGTAGGGAAAACGATTTGTCTATCTACCTTTTCTATTACTCTGGCAGCTTCCACCGTAACGCCTTTCAAATGATAGGCGTTCGCTTGCATCTGCACATTGCCGATGCGGGCGACATTCACAAGTCGGCAGATGGTCTTGTAGCCCACAAATGAGACCTTCATAATGGCTTGTCGCTGTTGGCAAGGTATCACGAAATCTCCATTGGCATTACTCACGCCACCGCAGAGGAAGGAGGAATCCCGCGGACTGAGCAACTGGATGTTGGCGAACACCACGGGCAGGTTGTGGTTGTCTATCAACCTGCCTATCAGCTTGCGGTCTGCCTTCCGGGTACACTCCACGGTGATGAGGCTATCGCCCACAGTCATCTGCATCGGGTAGTAGCTGATGACCTTGCGAATGGCATCGGGAAGGTTGTCCGTGTGGATGTTCTGGGTTATGGTAAAGTCCTCCAGCTCATTGTAGATGAAGCTGACCTTGTAACGAGGCGAAGCCTTGCCGAGGTCGATGAGGACATCCGACATGCTGCGGTCGTGATAGTTG
>CAVCCB010000213.1:0-2614 GCA_963600595.1 Subdoligranulum sp. APC924/74
TTGGTACAGCGAGGGCGCTTGGAGCTAACTTGCTTGTTGGTACAGCGAGGGCGCTGTACCTCCTATGATTGCCTTTTCTGGCAAGTATGGGTAATTGTAGGAGGTACGGCGCCCTCGCCGTACCACTCAGCAAGCAATTCCTCGCCGTACCACTCAGCAAGCAATTCCTCGCCGTACCACTCAGGCAAGGAATTGTATCTTCGCCCATGAGAAATGTACCAACTTATTTTTTAATCATTATTTAAGTACAATCTGGCAATCATCCAGGCTCTCCACAGTGGCGAGGGCCTCGTAGCGCATGCCCTGCTGGCGCAGATAGTCGCCGCCGTGCTGGAACGCTTTCTCGATGATGAAGCCCATCGCCTCAATCTTGGCACCAGCCTGCTGGCAGAGGTCCATCACGCCCTTGGAGGCATTGCCGTTGGCAAGGAAGTCGTCGATGAAGATGACATGGTCTTCGGGGGTGAGATAACTGTTGCTCACGCACACGGTGTAGTCCTTGTCCTTGGTGAAGGAATGCACCACCGACGTGATCATCCCTTCCATCGTCTTGGGCTTCTTCTTCTTCACAAACACCACGGGCAGGTTGGTCAGGTAGCCCACCATGATGGCGGGGGCGATGCCCGACGCCTCGATGGTTACAATCTTGTTGTAATTGATGTCCTTGAACAGGCGCACGAACTCCTTCGCCAGGTCCATCATCAGCATGGGGTCCATCTGATGGTTCACGAAGCTGTCCACCTTCAAGATTCCACCGGGAAAGCAACGGCCTTCCTGCATAATTCTTTCTTTCAGTAAATCCATGATTGTTACTATTTTTATATGCTTGTTTTACTCTGTCTCGAAAACTACTTCCTGCCCTCTATGTCCTTCGGCAGGACGAGGTTGAGGATGACGGCAAGCAGGAACACCACCGCCACGCAGTTGTCGGCGAACACCGTGCGCACAATCTCGGGGAAGATGTCGAACATCCCGGATGCCTGGGTGAAGCCGAGGCCCACGCTGAGCGAGAGGCTCACGATGACCATGTTGCGCTGCGAGAAGCCCGAGCGCGCCATCATGCCGAAGCCGGCGAAGAGGATGCTGCCGAACATCATGATGGTGCAGCCGCCCAATACAGCCTGGGGGATGGTGGTGAGCACATAGCCGACGGCGGGGAACACACCGCCGACAATCATCACGAGGGCACCCATGGCGATGGTGAAGCGGTTCACCACGCCCGACATCGCAGCCAAGCCCACGTTCTGGCTGAACGAGGTGATGGGCGTGCAGCCAAAGAGACCCGACACGCTGCTCACGAAACCGTCGCAGCAGATGGCAGAACCCATCTCCTTCTTGTGGGGATTGCGACCCAGGGCACTGTTGCAGAGGGCGGAGGTGTCGCCGATGGTCTCCGTAGCGGAAACCAAATAGACGGCGATGACGGAGAGGATGGCTCCCACGTTAAATTCAGGGGTGAAGGGCAGAAACTTGGGCAGGGAGAGGACGGACACCTGGGAAAGGCCGCTGAAATCTACCATCCCCATGCAGAGGGCGAGCACATAGCCCACGAGGAGTCCCACGAGGACGGAGAGGGAGCGGAGGAAACCCTTTGCGAAAATCTGGCAAAGGAGACAGGCGAGCAGGGTGACGGAACCCACAATCCAGTTGTTCATGCTGCCGAAGTCGGCAGCGCCCTGTCCGCCCGCGAAGGAGTTGGCTCCCACGGGGAGGAGCGAGAAGCCGATTGCCGTCACCACCGTGGCAGCCACGACATGAGGAATGAGCTTGATCCAGTACTTGGCGAAGAGGCCGAGCGTGCCCTCCACGAGTCCGCCGATGATGACTGCGCCTATCAGCGTGCCCATGCCGTGGGCGGAGGCGATGCTGATGGCAAGGGAGAGGAAGGTGAAGGAGATGCCCATCACGATGGGCAGGCGCGAGCCGATGCGCCACACGGGATAGAGCTGCACCAGGGTGCCGATGCCGGCGATGACCATGCAGTTCTGCACGAGCACTGCGCTCAGCGAGCTGTCCTGCCCCACGGCTCCCGCCAGGATCATAATCGGGGCGATGTTACTTACAAACATGGCCAACACATGCTGAAGGCCGAAAGGGAGTGCTTTGCCGACGGGCACCCTGCCGTCAAGTTTGTAGAGGTTTTCTATAGACTTCTCCATGTCGTGATGTGAAAAAAGACCTTAATTCTCGAATATTGCGGCAAAAGTACAAATAAATTTTGAAACTCACGACCACTTATACTATTTTATTGCCCGAAGGAATGAAAAAAGTTTGTCATTCATTTTGTTTTGTCTGCGATTTGCCATAATTTTGCAGATGAATATCGAGAACATAAAGAAATAAAAAGGAGACTAAGAAATGAATCCATTTATCAAACAGTTCCCCGACCTCATGTCGGACAAGAAAATCATGTATGTCCACGGCTTCCTCTCCTCCGCCCAGAGCGGCACGGTGAAGATGCTGCAGGAACTGATGCCCAACGCCAATGTGGTGGCACAGGACATCCCCGTGCATCCCGAAGAGGCGGTGGAGATGCTGCACAACATGGCCTTGGAGGAGAAGCCCGACCTCATCATCGGCACCTCCATGGGCGGAATGTACACCGAGATGCTCA
>CAVCCB010000214.1:0-2598 GCA_963600595.1 Subdoligranulum sp. APC924/74
GTGCTGGACAAACCGCATGAATTTTATACCAAGTTGTTTTTTTACTATTACTTAAAGGTAAAAAGGTAAAAAAGGCCCGCGCCATAAAGGTGCGGGCTTTTCTTATTTCACGATTTCCGCGGCGTAGGTTCCCATCACTTTGTACCCGGCAGGGTTGGGGTGGAGCCAGTCGCCACTGTTGTATTCCTTCTTCATGCGGCGGTCGTCGGCGGGGTCTTGCATGAGCTTGGCGAAGTCGAGGATGCCGTCCACCTGCTTTGCCTGGCTGCGTATCCAGTCGTTCACATACAGGCGCGCCGCCTCGTGGAAGTGGGAGTAATAGCCTGCGCCCCTGAAGGGGATGATGGTGGCGAGGTAGACCTTCATCTTCCTCGCCTTCGCCTTCTTCACCATGCCCTGAATGCTCTCGATGAGCAGGCGCGCCACGGTCTCGCTGTTGCCGGTCTTCGCCGCCCCGATGTCGTTCACGCCCTCGAAGATGATTACCTTCTTCACTCCCGCCTGCCCCAGGATGTCGCGGTCGAAACGTTCCTTTGCCAGTGTGCCGAAGCCTCCTGCCACGGTCACGCGGTTGTTGCCGATGCCGAGGTTCAGCACGCCTTGGTTGGTTATCCTGTGCTTCAGCTGGAGCATCTCCGACATCACGTCGGGCCAGCGGTTCTGTGCGTTGTCGGTAGTTCCCTTGCCGTCGGTGATGGAGTTGCCGATGATGGCGATGGCGCTCATGTCGGTCTTCATCGTGTAGACGTCGATGCCGCTGATGTTGTACCAGTGGTTCTCGCGGAAGGCGGTGGAGAAGTCGGAGTGGGCATTGGTCACGCCCTTCATGATGTAAGAGGTGGTGCGCGACCCCATGTGTACGGTGGGCACGGCTGGGGCTGAGGTGTAGTTGATGGTGATTGCCACGCGCTCCAGGGGCTTGAGGTCAAACTTCAGGGCATCGCTCGTAATCGACTTGCCTGCCGGGATGGTTGTCTTGTAGCTGTCGCCAAACTTCAGGTACTTGGCGCTCTTGGTGTCAATGGCGAAGGAGTCCTTGGCGTGGGCGATGTAGACGGACCGGATCTCCACGGGTTGCATACAATAGATGTTGCTGAGCTTCAGCCGGACGATGTCGCCGCCGACGGAGACCTTTACGACCTGTCTCACCGACCTGCCCGACAGGTCATTGTTGTTGGGCATGAAAGCCTTTACTACGGTCTGTGGCGCTGTCGCCCAGGTACCTACCCAGTTCTGTGCTGTGGCGTGTGTCATGATGGCGCAGAACAATACAAAAAATATTATCATCTTTCTCATCATGGCGGCAAAGTTAAGGAGAAATGGCGAAATAGCCAAGCGTATGCGGCTTTTTAACGTTCGGCACTGGCAAATAAACCCCAGATGATGGCTCCGGTGTCAATCTTATTTTGTAACTTTGCAGCCGTATGAAGACCATTAGACCCATATTGACCATCACCGGTTCCGACAGCACCGGAGGCTCGGGCGTGCAGGCGGACATCAAGACGATTTCCGAGCTGGGCGACTATGCCGTGTCGGCAATCACCAGCATCACCGTGCAGAATACCTTAGGCATCCAGGAGTTCTTCGACGTTCCGGCGGAGATTGTGTCGGGACAGATAGAGGCAATCATGAACGACGTGCAGCCGGCGGTGGTGAAGATTGGCATGATACGCAAGGTGGAGACGCTCGACGTGGTGATGGAAGCGCTGACGAAGTATCGCCCCGACCACATCATCTACGCTCCCTCCATCTGGTCGAGCAACGGCGAGGCACTGATGTCGGAGAACGTGGTGACGCAGATCAGGTACCGCCTCTTGCCCCTCTGCTCGGTGGTGGTGTCGAGGAAGAAGGAGGGCGACATCATCCTGCACGGCACACGGCTGCTGGGGGCAATGGCAGGCAAGGCTCCCGCCGTCTACAAGCTCGACAATGCCAATTCCCACGGTCTCATCAACCGTTTCTCCTCCGCCCTTGCCGTCTACCTGAACCAGGGGAAAGGGATGGAGGAGGCGCTGCGTATGGCGCAGGACTTCATCAATGTGGAACTGGCGAGGGAGAGCAACCTGCAGGGCAGGAGTCCCGAACTCTTCAACCAGTTCATCTCGCAGGTCAACAATTTCTGCCGCACCTACAGCGACGTGCATTTCTATGCCGAGCAGCTCAACGTGAGCAGCCGCTACCTCGCCCAGGTGACCCGCCGCATCTCGGGCAAGACTCCCAAGGCAATCATCGACGAGTACATCGTGAAGGAGATAGAGCGCGAGCTCTCCACCACCACGCAGACGGTGCAGGAGATCGCCAATGCCTTCGGCTTCTCCTCGCAGGCGCACCTCTCCAAGTTCTTCAAGAAGATGAGGGGCATTACGCCGTCTGACTTTAGAAAGGTAAAAAGGTAAAAAAGTAAAAAGAGTGCCCTGCTTGTTTTGCGTACAGTTTTATACATTTGGGAAAGGGCCGTATATATTCGGGAACGTGCTTTTGCACAAACTGACGCAAAGTTTGCAATTATCAGAACTCCTTTCCCCCGTTTCCCCGGAATATTGTTCCTTTGCAGCCATAATCAATAAAAACAATAGAATTATGGCAGAAAATAGACAA
>CAVCCB010000215.1:0-2577 GCA_963600595.1 Subdoligranulum sp. APC924/74
TTTTTATTCGTAATTTAGCGGCGTGAAATAAATAAACTGTTGATTTTATGACCAGGAAACAAAGAAAATACGTTATCTCGGGCGTGGCGGCAGCCCTCTTGCTGGCAGTCGCAGCCTTGGCAGGGGGAAGCTCCTATATGTTGGATTATTCATTGGGCTATCAGCCGCAAGACAGGAAGTCGGCGGAGGCGCAACGGGAGCACATCCGAAAGGAGTGTCCTTGGACTGTGGCGTGGATGGACTCCGTCTATCGAAACCATTGCGTGAAAGACACATTCCTCGTGATGCCTTCGGGCTACAAGGCCCATGCCATCTATCTCTATGCGCCCCAAGCCACGGAGAAGACCGCCGTGGTGGTGCATGGCTACAAGGTGCGCGCCGAGGGAATGCTCCACATCGCTTACCTCTATAATCACGACTTGGGCTACAATGTGCTCCTGCCCGACCTCTACGGCCACGGACAGAGCGAGGGCGACCATATCCAGATGGGATGGAACGACCGCTTTGATGTCATCAGATGGTCGGAAGTGGCGAATGATGTGTTTGGAGTGAAGAACGAAGAACGAAGAGTGAAGAATACCCGGATGGTGCTCCATGGCATTTCGATGGGAGCGGCTACCGTGATGGCGGTGTCGGGCGAAAAGACTCCCGGGTATGTGAAGTGCTTTGTGGAGGACTGCGGTTTCACTGGCGTGTGGGACGAGTTTGCCGCACAGTTGAAAGAACAGTTCGGCTTGCCTTCCTTCCCCTTGATGAACACCACCTCCGCCTTGTGCAAGTGGAAGTACGGCTGGTCGTTTGCCGAGGCCCGCCAGATAGACCAGGTGTCGAAGAGTACCAAGCCGATGCTTTTCATCCATGGCGACAACGACGACTTCGTGCCTTCGTGGATGGTTCATCCGCTGTACGAGGCTAAGAAACAGGGAGACAAGGCTCTCTTCATCGCCAAGGGATCGATACACGCCATGGCCTATCGCGACCATCATCAGGAATACACCCGTGAGGTAGGCAAGTTTGTAGGCAAGAATATGTAGTCTTTCATATTGCTTCCCTTAAATCCGCTTGCAGCAGCTATGCCGCAAGCGGATTTTGCTTATTTTCGTGGAAAAATTATTTTCCCTGGATGATTTCCTCGGCACGAGCTAATGCCTTGCTGATGTGGTCAGTGATGTTTTCCTTGCCCAGCAGGTTGTAGAAACCGGCGTGCTCCAGCTGGGCGTTCACCTTCTCGCAGACCCCGGAGAGCACCACCTTGATGTCCTCCTTCTTGCTCATCTCGCAGAGGTTGGTGAGGTTGTGGATGCCCGTAGAGTCAACAAAGGGCACCTTGCGCATACGGATCACACGCACCTTGGGACGGTCACCGAAGGCTGCCATCACCTCCTCGAACTTGTTGCCCGCACCGAAGAAGAACGGACCGTTGATCTCGTACACTTCCACACCATCGGGGATGGCGTAGTGCTCCAGGTTGGTGGAGAGGAAATCGTATTCCTTGTTGAGGTCCACCTCGCCAGTAATGGCAGTCACGTCGGTAGTTTCGCTCATTCGCTTCATGAAGAGCAGACAGGCGATGATGAGACCCACCTCGATGGCTACGGTGAGGTCGAAGATGATGGTGAGGAAGAAGGTAATCAGGAGTACCGTCACGTCGCTCTTAGGATTCTTCATCAAGGCGAGGAACGAGCGCCAGCCGCTCATGCCGTAGGACACCACTACCAGTACACCGGCAAGACACGCCATGGGGATGTACTTGGCGAGGGGCATGAGGAAGAGGAAGATGAGCAGCAACACCACGGCGTGGATGATGCCAGCGACGGGAGTCTTGCCACCATTGTTGATGTTGGTCATCGTGCGGGCGATGGCACCCGTGGCTGGGATGCCGCCGAAAAGGGGAGAGGCGATGTTTGCCAAACCCTGGGCCACCAGCTCGGTGTTGGAGTCGTGGTGGTCGCTGATTACACCATCGGCGACGGTGGCGGAGAGCAAACTCTCGATGGCACCGAGGATGGCGATGGTGATGGCGGGGGAGACGAGGCTCTTGATGGTATCCCAACTCATCTCGGGCACTGTGGCGGAGGGCAACTCATTGCTGATGGAAAAACGGTCGCCGATGGTCTCGATGCTCTCCACACCGGCAAACTGCTTGAGCAGCAGTGCCACCACCGTCATGAGGATGATGGCGATGAGGGAACCGGGAATTTTCTTGCTGAACTTGGGAGTGACGGCTATCACCACGACGCTCACCACACCGATGAGGGCGCACCAGGGGTCGAGGGTGTCGAAACTCTGGAAGTAGACACCCCATTTCTCCAGGAAATCGGAGGGATTGGAAGCCAAGGTCAGTCCGAAGAGGTCCTTGATCTGCGTGGTGAAGATGGTTACGGCGATACCACTGGTGAATCCTACCACGATGGGGTAAGGGATGTACTTGATGATGGTGCCCAGGCGGAGCAGTCCGAAGAGTACCAGGAAGAGACCTGCCATCAACGTGGCAATGGTGAGTCCCTCCATTCCATACTTCTGGATGATGCCGTAGATGATGACGATGAAGGCTCCCGTGGGACCTCCAATCTGTAC
>CAVCCB010000216.1:0-2518 GCA_963600595.1 Subdoligranulum sp. APC924/74
AGACCGGCGAGCATCCCGAGGCTGCCATCGACAAGGTGACCACCCCCGGCGGCTGCACCATCAAGGGCCTCAACACCATGGAGCAATGCGGCTTTACCAATGCCGTCATCAAGGGGTTGCTGGCAGGGAAGAAATAGGGACAGCGAGGGAATGGGATTTGTGGACTGGAAAGAGGTAGGATAATCAGCCAGAACGACCGCCTCGTGATGCAAGCCTACGGCTTCCCGGCGAAGATGACGAAATGCGGGTGCGTGGCCGATCTGTTCAGAAGATACGGGAAAAGACCGAGATGAATCTTACAAGGACAAAAATAAGAAAGAAAAAGACAACAATAGCCAAACAACCCACAATTTGTGTTGCCCGTTTGGATAGTTGTGTATTCTCTCCTTGAGTTGTCTTTGGTTTAACTGCATAGCCTGGCTTCATGGCATCGGGTACGCCAAGCAATATTTCATCCACGCACTGCTGATACTTTCTGAGTTCAGCATATCCTAACGGTTCATCATATTTGTTCACATAAAACTGATATTCTTTCAGGGAATCTGCAAGTTCCACTACACCTTTCGCCAACTCCTCGTCCTTAGCAATTTCTTCCGAAGTAACAGCACGGCGCAAGATCATGACCTGCGGCACCAACTCATCAAATTTCTCCGCACACAGAGTTGTCTCAGGAATCATTTTTATTCTGTAGTCAAGCATACCCTTGGCATGAGACAGCCATAGGAGATACACCTCTTTTGACAAGGAAGGGGCAAGAGAGAGGATTTTATTGCCACAAGCCACAGACTCCTCACTCCTTTTCGCCAACCCAGTATGTGTAGCCACTTCCAGTGCTTTCAGCTTGAGCAACCACGCCTGCGCATTCCCGGCATCCACCTCTATCGCCTTGTTGGCATACTCGTAAGCCTCGTTGGCATTCACTCCCTCACAGGCTGCCTCGGCGAGTGCCAGGTAATTGGCGGCATCGCCCGTCTTGTCTATTTTCACCCTATTGATGACATCCTGCACCTTCAGCTTCGAGCCGCAATAGGTGCAGAAACCCTCCTTGCTTCCAGCGTCAAGCATGATGGAAGCACCACAGTTGGGACATTTGGTTGCTACTAAACTCATTTTCTTCTTCTTAAACGATGATTACACATTGGGTATGGGAGGAGGACACATTCCGTCCGAGAACTCGGCAAAGCTCTCGACGGGCTGCCACTGCTTCATGCCTTTCTTCCAGCAGAGCGTGGCGGCGGAAACCTGTCCCTTGTCGAGGAAGTCCCGGATGTTGTCGGCAGAGAAGGGTCCCTTCTGCTGTCCGCCGATGGCGAGGTAATAGTTTTGCGGAGTGATGGCAGGAGGCACCTCGTCAAGCACCTGTCCGGCATTGGCGAAGAGCTGCTGGCCTACGGAGACTCCTGCGCCCAGTCCCACGCCGGCGTTCAGCATGTTCCCCCCAGCCGACTCGTTGGCGGCAGCCGTCTCCAGCACATCGAAGGTACGCTCCATACGATAGGTGTCCTTACCGGTCACCTGCAGGCGCGCCATGATGCTCTTCGCCTTCTTCAGCTCCCGGATGCTGTCATCGTCCTCGGGGGCGTTGATGGAGATGACATTGAAGTTGAGCAGTTCCACACCATACTCGGCGAAGAGCCCTGCCAGATGTTCACGGCCATATTCAGAAATCTCCAGCAGATGGCGGTTGACATCGAGGAAGGAGATCTTGTCTGCCAGCATCTTGTTGGCGAGGAGGTCGGTGAGGTGCGAGAGCAGAATGCCCCTGAAATAGGACTGAAGGAGGTCGCCGCTGAAGGTGTCCCTGTTGCCGGCAAGATGCCCGATAAACTTCCTTGGGTCGGCTATTCTGAAACCATACTGGCCATAAGCCCTTACAGGTACGATGATGCCATACTTGGGGTCTTCTATCTGGATGGGTGTCTCCGTTCCCCATCGGTAGTCCAACTTGGAGAGCAGGTTGACGAACCACACGTCTGCCTGGAAGGGAGAATCCCCGCCAAAGGGGAGGTTCACCAGGTGGTTGAGCACCGGGATATTCTTAGTGCTGAGGGTATAGGTTCCCTCCTTGAACTCGTCGCAGATCTGTCCGCCCTTGGCAAAATAAGCCAACTGACCCGGATAAACCACCACTTGCGTGCCCCATCTCAGTCCTTCCGACAAGAAGCGATGCACGACCTCACCTTCCTTGAACTGGTATTTTACGACATCTATTATAGCCATAGTCTCATTATTATTAAGTTTCTACTACCATGAGGACGCAATCCGTCCCCACCGCAAAGATACAATAATTCTTCGAAACCTGCAAGGATATAGGAAAATATATACGGCAAACTGCCCCACTTTCAGATAAAAGTAGTATATTTGCAGCATAAAACGAGAAAGGCAAGGAATATGATGACAGAAACAAGTGAAAGAAGACTGCCGGTAGGCATCCAGTCCTTCGAAGAAATAAGGAAGGAAAAGTACTTGTATGTTGACAAGACCGACTTGGTTTGGAAACTTGCCAACAGTGGCAAGA
>CAVCCB010000217.1:0-2513 GCA_963600595.1 Subdoligranulum sp. APC924/74
TGATGTCGCGCGCCACGTCGAAGGCATCGTTGTCGGCGTTGCCCGGCATACAGATGACGAGGTCGATGACCGTGGAGCGCAGCACACTTGCCGCCTCCTCGGTGGTGGACACCTGTGTGAAGGTGGGCGGATAGCGGAGCCCCAACTCCATGTACTCATTATAGATCTTCTCCTCGATGCGCCCGTCATCCTCCAACATGAAGGCATCATAAGGGTTGGCAACGATGAGGACATTATAGATGCGGCGCATCATCAGGTTGACGAACGACACGTCTTTCAGGTAGAAGTCATTCCACTCTTTAGGTATGTTATTTTCCATAAGGTTGTTTTAAGTTTGCTTTTTCTCTTGCAAATATACTGATTTTCTGACAATTACTTGCATCTTTCAGCATTTTTTTATATTTTTGCACCATAATACCTACTGACTATATGAAACTGAGATTATATTTTACGGCTATAACGGCTATATTCTGCCTGTCGGTGTGCTTCGCACAGAAGCAGCACGGGAAGGCGTCGTTCTACTCCAAGAGAGCCACGGGGGCAAGGACGGCGAGCGGGCAGAGGATCCATCACGACAGTCTCACCTGTGCCCATCGCTTCTATCCCTTCGGCACACATCTCAAGGTGACGAACCTCTCCAATGGCAAGAGCGTGGTGGTGGAGGTGATAGACAGGGGTCCTTTCGGAAGAGGAAGGATCATAGACCTCTCATGGGCAGCCGCCAAGAAGATCGACATGATCTCGCAGGGGGTCGCTTCGGTGAAGGTGGAACTCATAGAGAACCCTATACCCTTCCGTCCTGAAGATTACAAATTGCCGACAGTGGACTTCGAGGTGGCGGAGACCGACTACTTCCTGACGCCCAAATGGCAGCAGAAAGAGGGAAAGGAGAAAATTGCGAAAATACAGACCCCTCAGAAAAAAGCAGAGAAAAAGGCTGCCAAAGAAAAGGAAAAAGAAAAGGAGAAAGAGAAAGAGAAAGAACAACATAACAGGGGCAAGAACCATTAAGCGGTTCTTGCCCCTGTTTGCATTACATCACATCAGAAGCACTACTTATCATCTTCCCTTAGTGGGGATATTGAACTCATTGACCTTGGATATTGCCTGGCCTCCATGAATGACAGAAACACAGAATCTCGCAGAACCGTCCTTCAAGCGGTTGTCTGCCTTGACCATCGCCGTGTATCTCACGCCCGTGCCGGGCTCTATCTTCTCCACATGCACACTGGGGGAAATATAGATGTGACGGTTGCCCGTAGTCTCTACCACCGTGGGCACTACATCATAGACGGTTTGCTTCCCCCGGTTCATCACCTCAAAGATCAACTTGCAGGTCTCGTTGCGGTTGAGAACATTGTTCTCGTTGTCGTCCACGAACCTCGCATGGACAATCTCCAGGCTGGGAGAATAAGAGAACCTTGCCCCCAACTCCTCGACCGTGGAACTGGGCATCGAGGTGACGGGCTGCTGCGCACTGTAATTCCCCGTGTAGTCCCTTCCGTTGAAATCATATAGACGGTCATCACCACTGTTGGAGGAATCAAACACCCCGTCTTGAGAACCACCGTAACTGCGGGTAGGGTCTTGCCGCTGGTCATATTGACGCTGGCGCTGCTCATACCTCTGTTGCTGGCGCTGGTCAGCCTGACTGCCCACAGCAGCACCCAACATCGCACCACCTGCCATACCGATAATGGTACCCATGTCAGAACCACGGGGACCACCAGCCAAGCCACCGATGGCAGAACCGAGGACAGAGCCCATCGAACCGCCTGCGAAAGCACCGCTTCCAGTATATGTGTCGCAACTGCTCAACAAGAGCGAAAAGCAGACTGCTGTTATGAATAACTTCTTCATCTCAATTTCATTTATTAACCAATAACCAATAATTATGCCGCAAAGATACACAGATTCGGCCAAAGAACCGATGGTCTATTCCCTACAAGGAGGTAGGGAAAACCCTAAAGAAAAGAAATGCGTCCCTGCCTTGCGGCAAGGACGCATCCTTTATTTGAGATAGTTTGTGACTTATTCAGCCTTTGGCGCCTCCTCTGCGGGAGCCTCCTCTGTTGCAGGAGCCTCTGCTACGGGAGCAGCCTCTTCAGCCTTTGCACGACGACTACGACGAGTCTTCTTGGCAGCAGCCTTGGAAGTCTTAGCCATGTTCTCGTCAAAGTCTACCAACTCGATGAAAGCAATCTCAGCTGCGTCACCCTGACGGGTACCCAACTTGATGATGCGAGTGTAACCACCGGGACGGTTAGCTACCTTCTCTGCTACCTCACCGAAGAGCTCCTTGACAGCATACTTGTTCTGAAGATAACGGAAAACAACACGACGTGAAGTTGTGGTGTCGTTCTTGGAACGAGTGATCAATGGCTCAACATACTTCTTCAGAGCCTTAGCCTTTGCGAGGGTCGTAGTGATTCTTTTGTGCTCGCTCATGATCAGAGATGTAGCCATGTTAGCCAACATCGCGTTACGATGAGAAGCAGTACGACCTAAATGGT
>CAVCCB010000218.1:0-2467 GCA_963600595.1 Subdoligranulum sp. APC924/74
ATCTCTTCGGCATCGACTTCCAGATTACGCCGATGTGGGCGAGTGCCCTGATGGCTTGTTCCAGTGTGAGTGTGGTGCTCAACTCGTTGAGATTGAAGATAAAGGATTAAGGTGGGGCTCTATGAATTCCCACCACAAATGTAAATAACATTAAATGAAGATAACGAAAAAGATTCAACAGGTATGTAGTCTGCTCGTATGCTTGCTATTGCTCTCCTCGCTCGCCATCGTGAAGCAAGGGGAATGGATGGGGCATGAGCTGAAGCAAAAGAAAGAGACGGCGAAGAGCATGGATAACGATACCGTGCGCACGCTCCCAGACGGTTCAATGGTTGTCAACACCACCGCCCTCTGCTCCGACATCTCGGGCTATGGAGGGAAGGTGCCACTCGAAATCACCGTCAAGGACGGAAAGGTTGTAAACATCAAGGCTCTCGACAACTCCGAGACGGAGGATTTCTTCAACCAAGCCTCTGCCCTGCTCTCCCGATGGAACGGCAAGACGGTGGATGAGGCTTTGGCAATGGAGGTGGATGCTGTCTCGGGCGCCACTTTCTCCTCCAAGGCTATCATCGGCAATGTGCAGCGGGGATTGCAGTATGCGCAGAGTCAACAGACGGAGACTTCCGTTTCGGGGTTGGGGGCGTTTGATGCTTCGGCTAAGAACATCATCGGTCTGATAGTGGTGCTGATGGCGGCGATACTTCCTCTCTTCATCAAGAACAGAAAGTACCATCTCTGCCAGTTGGTGCTCAATGTCGTAGTGCTCGGCTTCTGGTGTGGTGCCTTCCTCTCTTACACCTCTTTGATAGGCTATATGGCGCATGGCATCAACGTGCTTGCCGTCATCATCCCCGTCATCATGCTCATTACGGCATTCATCTATCCCTTGTTTGGCAAGAAGGCTTACTATTGCACGCACGTCTGCCCCTTCGGCTCGTTGCAGCAGGTGGCAGGCAAGTGCGTGAAGTACAAGGTGAGGATGAGTCCGAAGACCTTGCGCCGGCTCAACCTCTTCCGCCAGATTCTTTGGGCTGTGCTGATGCTCTGCATCTGGAGCGGTGTATGGGCGGACTGGACTGACTATGAGCCTTTCTCAGCCTTCATCTTCCAGTCGGCTTCATGGGTTGTCATCGCCCTGGCGGCAGTGTTCGTGCTGCTGTCGCTTGTAGTGACAAGACCCTATTGCCGCTTCGTCTGCCCCATGGGAAGCCTTTTAAAAGTAAACCTGTTTTCCTTGAAGAGTTTTCTGTCGTTTCGGTTTTCCCTTATATAATAAGGTGAAAAGCTGATTTTGAAAACT
The DNA here is from genome assembly GCA_963600595.1 of Subdoligranulum sp. APC924/74. Classification (GTDB taxonomy): domain Bacteria; phylum Bacteroidota; class Bacteroidia; order Bacteroidales; family Bacteroidaceae; genus Prevotella. The sequence goes on from CAVCCB010000218.1 coordinate 1,304, forward strand.
CCTTGTTCTTGGAAGGTTTTAAAATGAGGTTTTCTTGAAAAAAAACGGGAAAATGTTTGGGGCGTAACGAAATCTTCCCTATTTTTGCAATAGAAGAAACTTCTAAAGAGATAATTAACGGGGACACAAGCCCTCATAACACGAACATTTAAAAAAAAATAAGGTTATGAAAAAGTTAATGATTAGTTTGAAGTCAGCAATGGTAATCGCAGTATTAGGACTCGCAGGTTTGTTCACATCATGCAGCAGCGACAGTGGCAACACCATAGACCCCATGACCCCATCCACCCTGCAGACAGCAGAGACAAAGGCTCAGGTAGCCAAGGCAAAGCTCACATGCACCTACGTGTTTGGTGACAGTGTTCTCAACTATGCCGACGCCAAGATCGTCTACACTGATGCTTCAGGCAAGGAGCAGACTCACGAGATAGACAAGTCCAAACTCGTAAAGCAGGGCACCTACGGCAACGCCTACAAGTTCGATATTGAGACCACCACGTTTCCCGCTACCTTGACGGCAAAACTGGAAGTTACCCCCAAGCCGGATGCCATTGCCTGTGCCAAGACGGGAGCCTGGATCGGCTTTTCAAAGGAATTTGACTACACCACATACGACAAGAACGGCAAAGTGATTGAGTCCAAGGCTCTCCTGAGCAAAGGCGCTGACCTGAGCGCATTGTCAGAAATCGGCTCAAAGTACATGAAGGAGAACTTCACCAAAGTGCTGAAGGAAATAATAGAGGTAAGCCGTCTGGACAAGACGTTCACAGTCAATGTGACCAGAACCAAGGAAACCCATGATTTCAGGTAAAGTTTTTAAGTGAAAAGTGAAAAAAAGGAAAATGCCACCACGTCAATCTGATGTGGTGGCATTCCATTTCCCGGGTCTCTCCCTTTTTGATTCTTATTTCCTCCTGCTCTTGAAAAATGCCTCGAAGAAGTCCAGCTGGCGCTGGTTGGGCACTCTGTCGAGGTGGAATCCCTCTCTCATCACCATCACCGTGGGCTTGCCCTGCTCGTAGGCGGTCCAGTAGGGAAGAGTGTCGCCGTTGGGATTGCCGGTCTTGGTGAAGTTGATCCAGTAGCGTGACATGATCTGCTGCATGTGGCGCTCCGTGTCGGTCATCTTGCCGCCGTTGTAGGCGTAGCCATAGACGAAGGGCA
>CAVCCB010000219.1:0-2421 GCA_963600595.1 Subdoligranulum sp. APC924/74
GTCGGTCATCTCCTGATACTCTGCCTTGGGCAGTTCGCTCATGTCGTTGTAGGTGCGCCCTGTGTTGTCGTGGAACATACCGCCTCGCTCTGTCACAGCAGGAACATCCTCGTGGTCGATGTGGTATTTCACTGCCTCTGCCCTCATCTTGTAGTAAGGGTCGTTAGGGTTCTTCTGCAGGTTTTTGCTGAGCCAAAGCAGATACTTCACGTCCTTGGTGTTGGGTGCGATACGATAGCCTATCTCGTGCAGGAAGTCCGTCACCTTGTTCTTGATGTTTCTCCAGAACCCAGCATCGCCTCTGCCTTCCTCGGCAAGCCGCGCTACGCCTTCCTCAATAGCGTTTCGGTAGTCGAAAGGATTCTTCTGCATCTCTTCCATCACCAGCTTCTTCAAGGAAGCGTTCTCGGGCTTGTCAAGGTCATACCACACGCTGTCCAAGAACTTGTCAAACCTGTCCTCGCCAAACAGCTCCCTCATTCCCTTGTGTCCTACCACCTCATGCCAGATGGTCTTCTCGGAAGTATAGCGGTCGTGGATGTTGGGCATATAGAGATGCACCTCGCCGGTCTCCTCGTTATACCAGCCAGTCACAGGCTCGCCGGCTTCAATGGCTGCCTTGGCTCGCTTGTTGGTCACTTCCTCGGCAGAATTAACCATGTTCACCTTGCCGCCCACCTTCCCGGCTACGTTGGCGATATGGTTGCTAACGATGCTCTGTCCATCGCTGCCCTGTGCGCCGTCTGCTGTACGGAAATGAGTACCATCCTCCGACGACTTTCTCTCCTCCCTTACCTTTACGCCAAGGTTGGAGAGTCGGGCAAGTACGGGGCGAAGCTGGTTCGCGTCAAAGTTGGCGAGCATGGAGTTTCCTCTGGATTCGAAGTTGTGGCTTCTTACCATGTCGAGCAATTCTTTGTCAAGGAAGAACTTGCCACCCTTTGCCTTGCTCTTCGGTACACGCAACTGGTAGTAAAAATCGCCACGTTCAAATGCGGAGATGACTCTTACACTGCCATCCGATGACACCACCTCTTCGATACCTCCAGAATGCAAAGGCAAGTCAAACTTATCAGCCACGCTAGAGATAGGGTATTCGTTCGATACATCTGTAGGCTTGAAGCGGTCTGGCATCAATATACCAGTCTTCACCTCTCCAGTATCGGTGGTGTACTTCACGAGCTGACCACCTACACCTTGGTTCTTCGCATCAATCAAGGCTTGCATCAGGTTGCCTGTAATGATATAACCGTCCTTGCGGCTCTCGTTACTTGTCAGCCTGTCCCAGTTGCTCACGTCCATACTGAGCACACGAAGGTTCTTGTCTCCTGTAGCGGATGCCTGTCTCGTCATTTGGGCAATGGCAGAGATAACGTCGGCCTTGTTCTCTCCTGCACCCACCTTGCCGGTAATAGGGAAGGTAATCTTCCTTCTTCCGTCGAGTGTAGCAAACGACACACTGGAGGCGTTTGGAGAGTAGTTGTCGGTTATCTTGACATCGACCAACCGTCCGTAGCTGTTGCCGAATCCGCTCAGCTCCTTCGGATTGTTCATATCCACAGGCAGAACGTAGGCATCATAGGTATTGAAGGTGTCGAGCACTCGCTCAAACATTCCAGCCCTGCTCTTCAGGTTCTTCACTACATCGTTCAGCTTTTCTTTCTCCTGATTATAGATATTGTCGTACTGGTAGCCAGCCATCTTTTCTATCTGCTCGTCACTCATGCCCGAATCCTTCTGTCCCTTCTTGGCATCCTTCAGATATTTTTCCTTGGCCTTGGTGGCAACTTTCACGGCTCGTTCCTCGTTCTTCTGCGTTTCCTCGGCAATCCTCTGGTCGAAGTAGGATTTCACATCGGCTTTCTTTGCCTCTCTATACTCTTCCCAGTCCTTGCCGCCGGTCAGTCCGTCTTGCGCACGCTTCACCTCCTCGGCTTTCATCGGTTTCTTCAGGATGGCCATGTTTACCTTTTCTATATAGGTGTTGTCGGCAAAGGCGTTGTCGCCGCCCGGCTCCGTGCCTTCCTTCCATATCTCCTTACGGATAGTCTTGGCTTTCAGTGGCAGCTCAGTAATCTCCAAATCGTTCTCGCCCATTTCGTTGAGACGCTGAATCTCGGCAGCATAGAGTTCGCCGATTTCCTTAAGCATCACTTCCTGCTCCTCAACCTTCAGGAGAGCCATGCGGCCAAGCAATTTACTGGCCAGTTGTCCGTCCTCGTAATCCTTGCCGCCCTTTGAATTGACGAGCTTTTGAGGGTCTACGCTTTGCAGGTCGGCTCCATTCGACTCCCATCCGAACGGGTCTGCCATTCGGGAATAGAGGTCAAGATGCTCCGCCATGTACTCCTTGCAAATCTTGTCGCCGTATTTATTGGTAATGTCGGCAACCTCCATCTCGTTGAACTTGCTTTTCTGTGA
>CAVCCB010000220.1:0-2358 GCA_963600595.1 Subdoligranulum sp. APC924/74
CGAGGCGTTCCTTGAGGAGGCTCATTCTGCCGAGGATGATGCGGCGGTCCATCTCCAGCTGTGTCTCGCCCGGTCCGCGGAGTCCCACGGAGCCTTTGCCGCCGCCCGAGCCCGAGCCTCCTCCCTGGCGTTCCAGATGGGTCCAGAGTCTCTGCAGTCGGGGCAGCATGTAGCGGTATTGCGCCAGCTCCACCTGTGTCTTTGCGGCGGCAGTCTGTGCGCGCATGGCGAAGATGTCGAGGATGAGGGAGGTGCGGTCGAGGATTTTCACCTGCAGCTCCTGCTCGATGTTGCGTATCTGCTTGGCGGAGAGTTCGTCGTCGAAGATCACCATACCGATCTCGCGGTCGTCCTCCTCCTCGTCCTTGATGTATTGCTTGATTTCCTCCAGCTTTCCCTTGCCCACGTAGGTGGTCTGGTTGGGTGCCACGACCTTCTGCGTGAACCGCTTCACGGTCACGGCTCCTGCGGTGTCGGCGAGAAACTCCAGCTCGTCGAGGTATTCCTTGGTCTTTGCCTCGTCTTGCTCCTTGGTGATGAGGCCCACGAGTACGGCGGTCTCCGCCTTGACCTCGGATATTACAAATTCTTTCATTCCTTGTTCTTACGTACGTATGATATATATAGGTGCAAAGATAGTGAAAAGAACAGAGACGGCAAAATAAAAAGGAAGATTTTAACTTTTTTATCGTTGGATTTTCGCAATAAATGCTTACTTTTGCAGTTGGAAAATAAAAACTTAATAACTGGAAAGTATGAAAAAGAACAAAAGAAACATCTTGTGTGCTGCCTTGCTGCTGGGTGCCGTGGGTGCCCAGGCAGGCGACTATACCGTCAGTTCGCCCAACGGCAAGCTCTCTGTCAGCGTCTCCTGCGAGGGCGGAAAGCCCACCTATGCCGTGACGCTCGACGGCAGGCGGATGCTGGAACCGTCGGCGCTGGGACTCGTTGCCAACTACGGCGATTTCTCCCAGGGACTGACGATGGGTACATGCAAGACGGAGAAGAAACACCTCGCCTACGACATGACACGCACCAAGAAGCGCCACGTGGAGAAGGATGCGAGCGAGGCAACCATCGGCTTCCTCAACCAGAGCAAGGACTCCATGACCCTCCACCTCCACGTCTCCGACAACGACATCGCCTACAAATACGAGTTGACCCGCCCGAAGGCAAACAACCCGAAGTCTGTCGTCATCTACAACGAGGTGAGCGCTTTCCGCTTCCCCGAGCAGACCACCACCTTCCTCTGTCCGCAGATCACCCCGATGACGGGCTGGGAGCGCACCAAGCCCTCCTATGAGGAGGAATATACCCCTGATGCCCAGATGAATGCGAAATCACAGTATGGCGTGGGCTACACCTTCCCCTGCCTCTTCAAGGTGGGCAACGACGGATGGGCGCTGGTGAGCGAGACGGGCGTATCGAGTGCCTATCCCGGAAGCCGCCTCTCCGACTATGAGCCGGGCAAGGGCTACACTGTCGCCTTCCCCCAGAAGGGCGAGAACAACGGCGTAGGCTCCGAATACGCAGGCATCCCCCTGCCGGGCGAGACTCCCTGGCGCACCGTCACCCTCGGCACCACCCTGGCGCCTGTCGTGGAGACCACCGTGCCCTTCGATGTGGTGAGTCCCCTCTATGAACCGTCGCAGCAGTACAAGCCCTCGCGCTACACCTGGAGCTGGCTCATCTGGCAGGACGAGAGCATCAACTACGACGACCAGGTGAAGATGGTGGATGTGGCTGCCGCCCAGGGATATGAGGCGATACTCGTGGACAACTGGTGGGACGAGCGCATCGGCAGGGACCGCATCGAACAGCTCGCCCGGTACGCCAGGCAGAAAGGCGTGAACCTGATGCTCTGGTACAACTCCAACGGCTTCGAGAACGACGCTCCGCAGACTCCCCGGCAGGTGATGAACAATGCCATTGCCCGCAAGAAGGACATGGCATGGATGAAGAAAATCGGCGTGGCGGGCATCAAGGTAGACTTCTTCGGAGGTGACAAGCAGGAGACGATGAAGCTCTACGAGGACATCCTCAGCGACGCCAACGACTACGGCCTGGAGGTCATCTTCCACGGCTGCACCATCCCCCGAGGCTGGGAGAGGATGTATCCCAACTATGTGTCGAGCGAGGCGGCATTGGCTTCGGAGAATGTCTTCTTCACCGAGCACCATGCCCAAATGGAGGCTTTCGAGCTGACGATGCATCCGTTTGCGAGGAATGCCGTGGCGAGCTTCGACTGGGGCGGCGTGATGATGAACAAGTACTTGTCCAAGGACAACAAGAGCCGTCACCAGCGCTATACGAGCGACGTGTTTGAGATGGCCACCGCCATCACCAACCAGAGCAGCG
>CAVCCB010000221.1:0-2348 GCA_963600595.1 Subdoligranulum sp. APC924/74
CAAGGATGCCGACGAAGTGAAGAAGTTTGAGGCATACTATCAGCAAGCCTTCTATACCGGCAATGCCTACTACGAGCGGCTGCTCGGCTGCAAGGCGGACGGGCTGTGCAAGAACATCACCCGACTGAGCGGTCTTGCCCACGACCCCGACGTGTTCCTTCGCCCTGAATCCGAGGTGGTGCCCTTCACTGCCGAAGAAATCTCCACGGCCTCCACCGCCTATGCCAAGCAGAGCAAGGAAGACAAGCAACTGCAGCGCATCCAGACCTACTTCGACACGCTCATCGCGCCCCAGCTGGCGAAAGCCAATATCGTGTTCAAGAGCGGGAGCCATAACGAATATGTGATGCGGGTGGGCTACCGCCTCGCCGAGCGACGCTTCCCGAAGAAGATTGCCCTCAAATGGGCCGTCGACCGGTTCGGCAAGGACTATCCCGACACTGCGCAAGTCATCAACTCCTGCTTCGACAACGCCTCTCCGCACGGAAAACAGGGAGGAGGAGGCGGAGGCGGCAACAGAGGCGATGCGAAGACTGCCTCGGTCGAAGAGATAAAATCGTTTCTTGACGGTCATGTCTCGCTGCGGATGAATGAGATTACCTCGCGTGTGGAATTTTTACATCAGTGTTGTTGGCAGCCCATCAACGACCGTGCCGTCAATTCCCTATGGAGCCAGATGTCCGCCGTCACCCGTGTCAACATCCAGGATGTGTATCGTGTCATAGAATCAGACTATGTCCCATTGTTCAATCCCTTCACGGAGTACTTGAAGAATCTGTGTGAATCTGTGAAATCTGTGGGAGAAAAAGACTATATCCGTGAGCTTGCAGCGACCGTCCGTGTGAAGGGCGGCGAGCAGGAGCAAATCAAGTGGTATCTTTACCTCAAGAAGTGGCTCGTGGCGATGGTGGCGTCGTGGCTCTGCGACGATGTGGTGAACAACGTCATCCTCGTGCTCATCGGCGAGCAGGGTGCCTTCAAGACCACGTGGTTCAACTATCTCCTGCCCCCGGAGCTGAAGCAGTACTTCTACACGAAGACCAACGCCAACCGCATGTCGAAGGACGACCTCCTGACGCTCGCGCAGTATGCCCTCGTCTGCTGCGAAGAGCTGGACACCATGCGCCCTGCCGAGCTCAACCAGCTCAAGGCAGCCGTCACCATGCCCAGCATCGACGAGCGTGCCGCCTACGCCCACTACCATGAGCACCGCAAGCATATCGCCTCGTTCTGCGGCACGGGCAACAACACCCAGTTCCTCAGCGACCCCACCGGCAACCGCCGCTGGCTTCCGTTCGAGGTGGAGAGCATCGTGTCGCCCAGGGAGCATCCTTTCCACTACGAAGGCATCTACAGCCAGGCTCTGGCGCTCTACAGGAGTGGCTTCCGGTATTGGTTTACGAAGGAGGAAATCCAGGAGCTGAACCGCCACAACAGGCAGTTTGAGACCCCACGCCTCGAACACGAGCTGGTGGACTTGTTTTTCCGCAAGCCCCTCGACACCGAGCTGGGCGAGTTCATGTCCGTGGCGCGTGCCCTGCAGATCATCAGCAACGGCATCAGCCAGAAGCTGAGTGCCGTCAACGTGGGCAGGGCGTTCGCAGAGCTGGGCTTCAAGCGGGTGCGCACCACCAACTGCCGCGGCTTCATCGTGGTCTGCCGCACGGCGGAGGAAATCAAGGCGTTCCAGCACCGTCTCCTTGCCGACGCAGAGAATGACACATGACACTTATGACACATGTTTTTTAAAATCCCCTCGCGCGCAGGCAGGAAAACAATATATTCAATTAATAATTAATAATGAATAATTAAGAATTATAGAAAATGACTGTCATATCTGTCATCTGTCATAAACAGAGTCCCACACGGTTCTTACGGACCTCACGGAAATAAGTGCCATAGATACGAGTCGTAACCAAGTAACTTAGTCCTCCTAAACAAGTCACTTAAGCCCCCTAACCAAGTCACGTTCGTCAGGCAAACAATATTTCAATTTTTCAATATTTCAATATTTTATGGATATCAGAAGCTATACAAAGCAAGAGCTGGCTCTTCTTTACTTTCCCGACAGCGACCCTCGCACGGCAACCCGCCACCTGATGCGCTGGATCAATCGCAATCCGACGCTCCAACAGGAGCTGAAAGCCACAGGCTATTACTCCAACAGCAAGTATTTCACCACCCGTCAAGTCTGCACCATCCTCGATTACCTCGGAGAACCATGACAATAAAGTCACAAAAGTGCCAAAAAGTGCCGGAAAGTGCCCAAAAAGGTCAGAAAGTGTCAACTACCCCCTCCGGGATTTCGTATCTTTGCAAACGTGATTCAGAAAGAGTCTCCCACAGAT
>CAVCCB010000222.1:0-2342 GCA_963600595.1 Subdoligranulum sp. APC924/74
AATGCGCCAACCGATGCGTTGGACAATGCGCTGGCCGATGTGTTGGACAATACGCTAACCGATGCGTTGGGCAATGCGCCAACCGATGCGTTGGACAATACGCCAACCGATGCGCCATGTCCAGCGCGCCCTGAAGGGGCAACCTGCGCCTAGCCCAGGGCATCACCCTGGGTTTCGGCGGGACGTGTCCACAAACGCCCTGAAGGGGCAAAAGCGTTACCTTGTCCAACCTTGGTTCCACGATGACGCCATAGAGGGGACGTTGCTGCATAAACAGGTTATTGTCCCGCCCAACTGTAGGGTTTTACCTCAATACGAAATGAGGTTAACCTCATTGGGCAACGAGGTTAACCTCAACATTAATTCAGTGTACACTACTTAACGGTTACATCACCCTTTATTTCCTTTCCTTTTTACCTTTAATGCCATTAATGCCCCGAAGAGCAATCCTACTCCCACCACCCACGAGATGACGGCACTGGCGCCGAAGCCCAGGTCCTTGGTGAATCCCGCCACCACAAAGGTGAGACAGGAGACGGTGGCGACGGTCAGGGCATAAGGCAACTGTGACGACACGTGATGCACATGCTTGCACTCGGCTCCGGCACTCGCCATGATCGTGGTGTCGCTGATGGGGGAGATATGGTCACCGCAGACGGCTCCTGCCATACAGGCGGAGATGGAGATGATGCGCAACGGGTCGGTATCGGCGAACACGGCGATGCAGATGGGTATCAGGATGCCGAAGGTACCCCAGCTGGTGCCCGTGGCGAAGGCGAGCAATGCCGCCACGATGAAGATGATGGCGGGCAACAGCTGCTGCAGCCCCGAGGCACTCCCTGCCACAACGCCCGACACATATTCCGCTGCCCCGAGGGAGTCGGTCATGCTCTTCAGTGTCCATGCAAGAGTGAGGATGAGGATGGCGGGCACCATCGACTCAAATCCCTTGATGAGGCTGCTCATCGCCTCGTCGAAAGGCAGGGTCTTGCGGGCGACGAAGAGGAGGACGGTGAGGACGAAGGAGGCAAGCGAACCGATGACCAGTCCCACGGACGCATTGCTTGCCGCAAAGGCATTCACGAAGTCCATGTAATAAGCGTTGGCACTGTCGAAGAATCCGCCGGAATACAACATTCCCGCAGTGCAGAACACGATGAGCATGATGATGGGAATCACCAGGTCTGCCATCGTTCCCCTGTTCTTGGAGATTTCCTCCTGCTGCGCTCCCACGCCATGCTCCACCACATGGAGCTTGGTGTCGCTCACCTCGTCGAGTTTGCCGCCGTTGGTGCGCTCGTACCATTCCTTCAGTCTGGCGTCATACTTGCTCATTGCCTTGAAGTCGAAGTCCAGCCATACGATTCCAAACATGAAGATGATGGTGAAGAAGGCATAGAAATTGAACGGTATCGCCTTACAGAAGAGTGCCAGTCCGTTCTCGCCTCCCGACACGAAGCCCGACACTGCCGCCGCCCAACTGGAGATGGGGGAGATGATGCAGACGGGGGCTGCGGTGGAGTCGATGAGATAGGCGAGCTTCTCCTTGGTCACACCGTTGCGCACGGCGATGGGGCGCATCACAGAGCCTACGGTGAGACAGTTGAAGTAGTCGTCGATGAAGATGAGGATGCCGAGCAGGATGGTGGCGAACTGCACTCCCATCTTGCTCTTCACGTGCTTGCTTGCCCAGCGTCCGAAAGCTGCCGAACCGCCCGCCTTGTTCATCAGCGACACCATGCTGCCCAGTATCACCAGGAACATGAGGATGCCTACGTTCCAGGGGTCGGAGAGGCAGTGTATCATACCATAGCCCTTGGCATCATCGCCAGAGCCAACGGTGTGGTTGGTGAGGTGGATGAGGAAACCGTCAAGTCCGGTGCCCATGGAGATGCAGTACTGTACGGCACCCAGTACGATGCCGATGAAAAGGGAGGAATATACTTCCTTGGTCTTCAGTGCCAGTCCGATGGCGACGATAGGGGGAAGCAGCGACCAGACGGTGCCAATCATGTTACAGTCCATATTTATATAAATAGGTGGATATTAATAATACTTGATACTTTTTTGTTACATTTCTGCAAAGATGCGGCAAAATTACGGCTTTTCCTTGGTTTTGCAAAAGAAAGAGGCGTGTTTTTTCAAAGGGTATCGGCTTTTCTGATAAATCTTTATGATTTTCGCTAATTTACTTTCTAAATGTAAAAGCAATGCTGGGCAAACACCCCCTTGAAAGAGGCATTTGCCCAGCGTCATACTTCAATACTTCAATATTTCAATCTTTCACTATTTCAATCTTTCAATATTAAAAGCGGTAGACCACGAAGCTGTTGGGCTTCATC
>CAVCCB010000223.1:0-2270 GCA_963600595.1 Subdoligranulum sp. APC924/74
AATGGCTAATTTGAGATTTGAGGTCGTGGCTGAGGCTTTCAACAAGCGACCCGTGGAAGTGGAGACACCCAAGGTGCGCCCTTCTGAGTATTTCGCCAAGTACGTGTTCAACCGCCAGAAGATGTACAAGTATCTTCCCTCCGACGTCTATGCCAAGCTCATCGACGTGATTGACAATGGCGCCCGACTGGACCGCTCCATCGCCGATGCCGTGGCCGCAGGCATGAAGCTCTGGGCAGAGGAGAACGGCGTAACCCATTACACCCACTGGTTCCAGCCTCTTACCGAGGGCACCGCCGAGAAGCACGATGCCTTCGTGGAGCACGACGGCAAGGGGGGAATGATAGAGGAATTCTCCGGCAAGCTCCTCGTGCAGCAGGAACCCGATGCCAGCTCGTTCCCCAACGGCGGTATCCGCAACACCTTCGAGGCCCGTGGCTATTCGGCATGGGACCCCACATCGCCCGTCTTCATCATCGACGACACCCTTTGCATCCCCACCATTTTTATTTCCTATACGGGTGAGGCCTTGGACTACAAGGCTCCGCTGCTCCGTTCGCTCCATACGCTGAGCGAGGCAGCCACCGAGGTGTGCCATTACTTCAACCCCGACGTGAAGAAGGTACAGACCAACCTGGGTTGGGAACAGGAATACTTCCTCGTGGATGAGAGCCTCTACTCCGCCCGCCCCGACCTGATGCTCACTGGCCGTACCCTCATGGGACACGACTCCGCCAAGAACCAGCAGATGGACGACCATTATTTCGGCACCATCCCCGAGCGTGTGCAAGCCTTCATGAAAAATTTGGAAATCCAGGCCCTCGAACTCGGAATCCCCTGCAAGACCCGCCACAACGAGGTGGCCCCCAACCAGTTTGAGCTGGCTCCCATCTACGAGGAGTGCAACCTCGCAGTAGACCACAATATGCTCCTGATGAGTCTGATGAAGCGCGTGGCCCATAAGCACGGTTTCCGTGTATTGCTCCACGAAAAGCCTTTCGCAGGAGTGAACGGTTCGGGCAAGCACAACAACTGGAGCCTCACCACCGACACGGGCATCCTGCTCCATGCAGCCGGAAAGACCCCGGAGGACAACCTCCGCTTCGTGGTCTTCATTGTGGAGACCCTGATGGGCGTCTATAAGCACAACGGACTGCTGAAGGCGAGCATCATGAGTGCCACCAATGCCCATCGTCTGGGAGCCAACGAGGCACCTCCTGCAATCATCTCCTCCTTCCTGGGAAAACAGCTCACCGACCTGCTCGACCATATCGAGAAATCGGACAAGGACGACCTCTTCGACGTGGCTGGCAAGAAGGGCATGGAGATAGACATCCCCGAGATTCCTACGCTGATGATTGACAACACCGACCGCAACCGTACCTCTCCGTTCGCCTTCACCGGCAACCGCTTCGAGTTCCGTGCCGTGGGCAGCGAGGCCAACTGCGCTTCATCGCTCATCGTGCTGAATGCCGCCGTGGCAGAGGCTCTGCAGAACTTCAAGGCTCGTGTGGATGCACTCATCGCCAAAGGCGAGGACCAGACTTCCGCTATTATAGATATTGTACGCGAGGACATCAAGACGTGCAAGCCCATCCGCTTCGACGGCAACGGCTACAGCGACGAGTGGAAGGAAGAGGCCGAGAAGCGAGGTCTGGACTGCGAGGCATCCTGCCCCGTAGTGTTCGACCGCTACCTCGACAAGGATAGCATCGAGATGTTTGCCAAGACCGGCGTGATGAGCGAGAGCGAGCTGAAGGCTCGCAACGAGGTGAAGTGGGAGACCTATACCAAGAAGATACAGATAGAGGCCCGCGTGATGGGCGACCTCTCGATGAACCACATCATCCCCGTGGCCACCCACTACCAGAGCCGTCTGGCGAAGAACGTGGAAGGCATGATCAATATTTTCGGTGGCGAGGAAGGCAAACAGCTGACCGCCCGCAACGTGAAGATTATCCGTGAGATTGCCGAGCGCACCGAGTCCATCGAGCGTGGTGTGGAAGCATTGGTGAACGCCCGCAAGGTGGCCAACAAGATAGAGAATGAGCGCGAGAAAGCCGTGGCTTACCACGACACCGTGGCTCCGAAGATGGAGGAAATCCGCTATCAGATAGACAAGCTGGAGCTGCTCGTTGCCGATGAACTTTGGACATTGCCGAAGTATCGCGAGCTGCTGTTCATCAGATAAAGAAAATACGAAAAACTCTTTCGAACATACAGGAAAAAGTATGAACGAAAGAGTTTTTCGTTTGGTTATAGTCCTTTTG
>CAVCCB010000224.1:0-2258 GCA_963600595.1 Subdoligranulum sp. APC924/74
CTCAGGTGATGGGCATCCTGAACGTAACGCCCGACAGTTTCTACTCTGGCAGTAGGAAACAGACGGAAGAGGAGATAGCCGACAGGGCTAACCAAATCATAGAGGAAGGTGGAAGCATCATCGATATTGGTGCCTTCTCCACGCGTCCCGGTGCCGATGAAGTGTCGGAGGAAGAGGAAGGCAGACGACTGAAGTTTGCCCTCGACATCGTGCGTCGTGAACAGCCCGACGTGGCTGTCTCTGTAGACACATATCGCCCCAGCTTGGCACGCAAGTGCATTGAGGAATGGGGAGCCGACATCATCAACGATGTGTCGGAAGGCGGCATCACGGGTATTGCCAACGTACCCCTGGAACAACGCCACGAAGAATACCCCGAGATGTTCCGACTGGTAGGCGAACTGAAGGTTCCCTATATACTGATGTCGGTGCAGCCCACGCTCAAGCAGATGATGACAGGCTTTGCCAAGGAGGCGCAGCAGTTGCGCGACCTCGGTGCAAAGGACATCATTCTCGACCCCGGCTTTGGCTTCGGGAAGACCCTCGGGCAGAACTACGAGATATATAACGAGATGGAGAAGTTGATGGTGACGGAACTGCCCGTGCTCGTCGGTATTTCCCGCAAGAGCATGATATACAAGTTGTTGGGCGGTGATGCCACCACCTCGCTCAACGGAACCACCGTGCTCGACACCATCGCCCTGATGAAGGGAGCCAGCATCCTCAGGGTTCACGATGTAAAGGAGGCTGCAGAAGCAGTAAGAATAGTAGAAGCAATGAAAAAATGATAGAATTTGGTATAAAAGACATCATAGACATCCTGTTGGTCGCAGCGATGCTCTTCTACATCTACCGTTTGATGAAAGAGTCGCGCTCCCTCAACATCTTTGTCGGCATCATGCTGTTTATCCTCATCTGGCTCTTTGTGAGTCAGGTGCTCGAGATGCGGCTGCTCGGTTCGATACTCGACAAATTGGTCAGTGTGGGAGTTATTGCCCTTATCGTCATCTTCCAGGAAGACATCCGTAAGTTTCTCTACGAGATAGGGTCGCAGAAAGGCATGCGCCGCCTGGTGCGTTTCTTCCGTTCTGGCAAAGACGGCCAGCGCGAGACAGACAAGGAAACCATTATGCCCATCGTAATGGCATGCATGAGTATGGCCAAGAAATACGTGGGAGCACTCATCGTGATAGAACGCGGTGTACCCCTCAAAGACGTGATGGACACAGGCGAGACGATAGATGCACGCATCAACCAACGGCTCATCGAGAACATCTTCTTCAAGAACTCGCCTCTCCACGACGGTGCGATGGTTATCTCCGACAAACGTATCATGGCAGCGGGTTGCATCCTTCCCGTAAGCCACAACCTCGACATACCGAAGGAACTGGGACTGCGCCACCGCGCGGCCTTGGGCATCTCGCAGAAGAGCGATGCCATTGCCATCATCGTTTCGGAAGAGACGGGGCGCATCAGCGTCGCCATGAAAGGTGAGTTCAGGCTGCGTCTGTCGGCAGAAGAGCTGGAGAGCGTGCTGACGCAGGAAATGGTATGAGGGAAGAGTGAAGAACGTAAACCTTTTCGATACGTTTTAGCTTTTTTTACACAATACAACGGAGTATTTTCGGTAGAAAATGCTTACTTTTGCAAAGTCTATATAGCAATGCAACAAACTTATCTAAAACAAAAATAAAATGGATTTATTACAGCAAATCGTAGCTCGCGCTAAAGCAGATAAACAGCGCATCGTGCTCCCCGAAGCAGAGGAGGAGCGTACCCTCAAGGCAGCCGACAAGGTTTTGGCAGACGACATTGCCGACATCATCCTCATCGGCAATCCGGAGAACATCAAGAAACTCGCCGCCGAGTGGGGACTTGAGAACATTGACAAGGCTACTATCGTTGATCCACAAAACAATCCCAAGACAGAGGAGTATGCCGAGAAGCTCGCCGAACTTCGCAAGAAGAAGGGCATGACCGTAGAGCAGGCTCGTGAACTCGTAACCAAGAACAATCTCTACCTCGGATGTATGATTATCAAGACAGAGGGTGCTGACGGCCAGATTTCCGGTGCGCTGAGCACAACAGGCGACACGCTTCGTCCTGCCCTGCAGATTATCAAGTGTACTCCGGGCATTACCTGTGTGAGCGGTGCCATGTTGCTCATCACTGACCAAAAGCAGTATGGCAAGGACGGTGTTGTGGTAATGGGCGACGTTGCTGTAACTCCTAACCCTACAGCCGACCAGTTGGCTCAG
>CAVCCB010000225.1:0-2240 GCA_963600595.1 Subdoligranulum sp. APC924/74
CAGAAATCATCCCCTCAGTGGCTTTCGACCGCGACATCAGCGAGTACATCCAGGCCAGCAAGAGCAGCCACGGCAGGGGCGGCATGACCTCGAAGGCACATACCGCCCAGGAAGTGGCGAAAGCCGGCATCAAGGTAATCATCGCCAACGGCAAGACGCCCAATATCCTCGTCAACCTGAAGGAACATCCCGAGGAGACACCCCACACCGAGTTTGCGGCAAGTCCGGAACCACCAGCGAGCCTGTGAAGGAGAAGCTGGCAAAGTGATTTGCCTCGTTGTTGACCAATTTTGTCAACATTTATATATCTCTCAAGTTGGGGGACTGACAGTGGTCAGTCCCCTTTTTTATCCAAATTCTTGTCCAATCCAAGAAAAAGCATTATCTTTGCCGACATAAATCTCAACACATAAGACTATGATGACAATCGAAGAATACAGGACAGCCATTCTGCAGTGTCTGCTCGATGCAAAGAACGAGGACGGCACACCCATCCTCACGGAGAAAGAGGCGCGCGAAGCCCTCAAGGGATTCACCGATGACGAGCTGGAGGACGGAATCCTCTGGAATTCGCCCGAGGAAGTGGCGGGAATCATCCTCGAAGGGTGACGGAGCCGGCGAAAATCTTCGGGAAGAAGGCTAAGTATTGCCTCTTTTCTTTGCACAATCCGATTATTATTCGTAAATTTGCAGCCGCTAAAGTTGCCGCAAGGACGATTGTGCGGCTCAGATACAGAACATTTACCGGTAAATTATCAAGATAATGAAGATAGAAAACGAAATCAGCAGCTCGGTCATCGCCGCGGTGAAGGAGCTTTATGGCCAGGACGTACCCGAGAAGATGGTCGCCCTGCAGAAGACCAAGAGTAATTTCGAAGGTAACCTCACCCTCGTCGTGTTCCCATTCCTCAAGATGTCAAAGAAGAAGCCGGAGGACACGGCGCAGGAAATCGGCGAGTACTTGAAGAAGAACTGCGCACATGTCGTGGCAGACTTTAATGTGGTAAAAGGTTTCCTGAATCTTTCTATCGCTCCCGCCGCCTGGGTGGGTCTCCTGAACGACATCCACGCTGACGCAAAGTTTGGCGAGAAGCCTGTCACGGAGAACAGTCCGCTCGTAATGATCGAGTACTCTTCTCCCAACACCAACAAGCCACTCCACCTCGGCCATGTACGCAACAACCTCCTTGGTTGGTCGTTGGCTCAGATTATGGAGGCCAACGGCAACAAGGTGATCAAGACCAACATCGTGAACGACCGCGGTATCCACATCTGCAAGTCGATGCTCGCCTGGCAGAAGTGGGGCAACGGCGAGACTCCCGAGACTTCGGGCAAGAAGGGCGACCACCTCATCGGCGACTACTATGTGGCTTTCGACAAGCACTACCGTGAGGAAATCGCAGAGCTGAAGGCCCAGTACGAGAAAGATGGTATGGACGAAGAGGCTGCCACCGAAAAGGCGAAGGCAGAGGCTCCGCTCATCAAGGAGGCTCACGAGATGCTCGTGAAGTGGGAGCAGGGCGACCCCGAGGTTCGTGCCCTTTGGGAGAAGATGAACAGCTGGGTGTACGCTGGTTTCGACGAGACCTACAAGATGATGGGTGTCGGTTTCGACAAGATATACTATGAGTCAAACACTTACCTCGAAGGTAAGAAGAAGGTGGAGGAAGGCTTGGAGAAGGGTCTCTTCTTCCGCAAGGACGACAACTCTGTGTGGGCTGACCTCACCGACGAGGGTCTCGACCAGAAACTCCTGCTCCGCAGCGACGGAACATCTGTCTATATGACTCAGGACATCGGTACTGCCGACCTCCGTTTCAAGGAC
Organism: Subdoligranulum sp. APC924/74; assembly: GCA_963600595.1. Lineage (GTDB taxonomy): Bacteria > Bacteroidota > Bacteroidia > Bacteroidales > Bacteroidaceae > Prevotella. Next base: position 1,826 of record CAVCCB010000225.1, read on the forward strand.
TTCCCCATCGACAAGATGATTTATGTGGTTGGTAACGAACAGAACTACCACTTCCAGGTTCTCTCCATCCTGCTCGACCGCCTCGGTTTCAAGTGGGGCAAGGACTTGGTTCACTTCTCCTACGGTATGGTGGAGTTGCCCAACGGCAAGATGAAGAGCCGCGAGGGAACGGTGGTAGATGCCGATGACCTGATGGCTGAGATGATCAAGGACGCACGCAAGACCAGCGACGAGCTGGGCAAGTTCAAGGACATGAGCGAGGAGGAGCGTCAGGAAATCTCACGCATCGTGGGTCTCGGAGCGTTGAAGTACTTCATCCTGAAGGTGGATGCCCGCAAGAACATGCTCTTCAACCCCGAGGAGAGCATCGACTTCAACGGCAACACGGGTCCTTTCATCCAGTACACCTACGCCC
>CAVCCB010000226.1:0-2240 GCA_963600595.1 Subdoligranulum sp. APC924/74
AGCCTATAGAGGCAGAATTGGCGGATTTCATAGACTTGTTCAACAAGTCTTTGATGCATGCCGACGGACTCCTTTCTCAGGCGCTCGATCACATACGTCAACGCTCCGGAAAGCGTATGCGACCTATGCTCATCTTGTTGATGGCCCGCAACTTTGGAAAGATTTCCAGTGTCACCCAGCATTCGGCTGTGGGATTGGAACTTCTTCATACAGCCTCTTTGGTGCACGATGATGTGGTGGATGAGAGTGAGGAGCGACGCGGACAGTCGAGTGTGAATGCCGCTTATAATAATAAGGTTGCCGTATTGGTGGGTGATTACATTCTTTCTACTGCTTTGCTCCACGTCTCTTATTCTCATTCTGAGGAAATCGTGCGTTATCTGGCAGAGTTGGGAAGAACATTGTCGAATGGCGAGATACTTCAATTGAATAGTATTAGCAATGAGGAAATTTCGGAAGAGATTTATTATCAAGTGATTAAGCAGAAGACAGCTGCTTTGTTCGAGGCTTGTGCGGGCATCGGTGCCTTGTCGGCGAATGCTTCTGCCCTGCAAGTAGAGGAAGCGAAACGCTTTGGCCAAAACCTAGGCATCATCTTCCAGATACGCGACGATATCTTTGATTATTACGATTCTAAGGAGATAGGCAAGCCCACGGGCAACGACATGGTAGAGGGAAAGCTTACCTTGCCGGTTATCTATGCCTTGAAGTCTACGGGTGACGAGGAGATGATGGCGTTGGCCAGAAAGGTGAAGTCAAGAGACATTTCTGCGGAGGAAATCAACCGGTTGGTGCTCTTTACCAAGGAGAATGGGGGAATAGAATATGCAGACAAGCGTATGTGGGACTTCCATGCAGAGTGTATGAATTTCCTTGATACTTACGTGGAGGACGAAGGTATCCATGAAGCCTTGAAGGCTTATCTCAACTTTGTGATCGAGCGAAAGAAGTAACGCCCTTTTATGTTAATGTCGTACCACCTTTGGAGATAGGGTAGTACGACATTCTTTCTTTTTAGAAATACTTGATTTCTTTGCCCAGAATCTCGCTCAAGAGGAGGTTCGTGAGGCGTGAGGTGCCGAGGCGCAACCATTGGTTTGTGAGCCATTTCTCGCCCAAGACTTCCTTCACGATGGTGTAGTAAACCACAGCGTCATGAACGGTGTTGAGGCCGCCGGCCGGCTTGAAACCTATCTGAATGCCTGTCTTTGCATAGTAAGCCTTGATGGCCTGGCACATCACGTAGGCAGCCTCTGGAGTGGCTGAAACCTTCTCCTTGCCCGTGGATGTCTTGATGTAGTCGGATCCGGCGTACATGGCGAGGACGGAAGCCTTCATGATATTGCTGCAGGTCTTCAGGTCGCCTGTCTCCAGGATGCACTTCATCTTATGTTCTCCGCAAGTCTCCTTGAGCTCCTGGATGTCGTCGCAGAGCCCCTCGTAGTCCTCACTGAAGAACTTGCCTACGGGCATCACGATGTCTACCTCTGTGGCACCGTCTCTGAGTGCTAGGGCTGTCTCTGCCACCTTTACCTCGATGAAGGTCTGGGAAGATGGGAAATTGCCGCTTACCACTGCGATTTCCACGCCGTCAACCTCCAGGCTCTGGCTGATGAGACCTGCGAAGTTGGGGTAGGTGCAGACCGTAGCCACATGGGGAAGATCTGGATAATCGTGGGCAAACTGGTTCACCTTTTCAATCATTTTCAGGATGCTCTCCTCCGTGTCTTCGGTATGGAGAGAGGTCAATTCCACACTTCCCAGGAGGAATTTCTTCACCTCCAAGGTGTCGTTCTCGGCTACTTTCTCGTCGAGGATTTTCTTCACTTCAGCGGCTACTTCCTCATCTTTGAGGTCGCAGTTGTACTGCTTCAAAACCGACAAGTATTTGTCGTCAGCCTCACTATACTGTCCCTGCTGTTGTGCAAGAACTTGGTCTTTGATGCTACTCATTCTTTATGTAATGTTTAATTATTAATGTTTAATGTTTGGGCTTCGTTCTTCACTCTTCACTTAACTTCGGGTTGTTCTTATGTCTTTCGGCATCCCTTTTTGTTTTTTTTTCAAAGCTTTTTTGGAGCTCTTCCGTCAGGTCAACGCCTGTTTGGTTGGCCAGGCAGATAAGCACCCATAGGATGTCTGCCATTTCCTCGCCTAGGTTGGGCTTTTCGCCTTTCTTAAAGCTTTGGTCGCCGTATTTCCGGGCGATGATGCGGGCCAGTTCGCCCACTTCTTCTGTG
>CAVCCB010000227.1:0-2231 GCA_963600595.1 Subdoligranulum sp. APC924/74
ATGGTGCGGCTGAAAGCCTACCTCGCCAGCATCTCCAACCGCCTCTCCAACAAGAGCGAGCGCGACTTCCAGACGGTGTTCTACCTCATCTTCAACTTGATGGGAGCTTTCATCAAGGTAGAGGAAGACAGTGCCATCGGCAGAGCCGATGCCGTTGTCCACATGCCCGATGCCGTCTATGTCTTCGAGCTGAAATACGACGGCTCCGCCGAAGAAGCCGTCAAGCAGATAGACGACAAGGGCTATCTGATTCCCTATTCCGCCAACGGCAAGCGGCTATATAAGATAGGTGTCAATTACGACAGCCAGCAGCGCACCATCGGAGAATGGATTGTCAAGGAAGGATGAAAGGTTCATTCCATCCTTCCGTACTTCATTCCTCGCCGTTCTTCTCATATTGTTTGCGCTTACCGTAAACCTTCACGGCAATATTACGAAAAGAAAACAGCGAAAAACACCATTTTTAATGCTCCCTATCTATCTCGTTCAGGTATTTCTCCACTTGAGCCTTAATTTCGGGAATGTTCTCTTTTGCAGTTGCCCAAAGGATGCGTGGAAGCACTTGTGAATAGCCATGCACCAAAACATGGCGCATACCTTCTACTTGTTTCCAAGGGATCTCGGGATGATTTGACTTGAATTCTTTGGTAAGCATATATGCAGCCTCGCCTACAATCTCAACGTTTTTCATCGTTGCAAAATAGACTAAAATATTCGAAGAAAACTCCTCAAACTCTATTCCATCTATAATTGAGTACATTAGAAGAATACTCCACTATATCCTCCAATCTGCCTTTATCCCTAACTGGCTCTCTCATAGACCAAGATTTTATCTCGTTCTACACTCTCCTGGGCATACGGACGTAAAGAACCCTCAACAACCAAGTCAACCTCACGCCCCAATAGTTGCTTCAAATCCTCATACATTCCCCCATGGGTAAGCAATGTAAACGACCCATGTTCAAAATCAGGCACAAAAAGGATATCTATATCACTCTGGCTTTTTTCTTCCCCCCGAGCAAAAGAGCCAAATATCCATGCCTTTAATACTGGCATCTTAGACATATAGTCATGAATTACACGTATAGTCTGGTGTCTATCCATATTTACCTCCTCTTTTTAAATAGCAATCGTGCTGCAAATATACACCATTTATCCCAAACCTCCAAACATTTTTCCATAAAATCACTCAAAGCAAGGGGCTTTTACGCCTTGCTTTGCAGGATTCTTGAAGGGACGAGTTTTTCGAAATCTTCGCAGAACTCAGTCATCTTGTGATAGAGCAGGTTGCTGCCCTTGCCGGTCAACTCATCGTCGGGCAGGGGACCGGAGTTGATGGCTACGGTGAAGATGTTGGCGGCGACGCCGGCTCTGACACCCAAGGGAGCATTCTCCACAACGATACCTTCCCATGGCTGCAGGTTGCCGGCTTTCTGTAATCCCATGAGATAAGGGTCGGGATTGGGCTTGCCGCGCTCCACGTCGTAGGCGGTCACAATGTGGTCCTCGTCGAGAAACTCGCAGAAGTCGTCGAGCAGGCGGAGAATGAGCTGACGCTGGCCACTGCCCGTCACCACGCAGGTCTGCATTCCTGCATCCTTGATCTTCCGCATGATTTCCTTCACACCGGGGAAAATCCCGGCGGTGGGCATGGAGTGGAAAATCTCAGCCTTCACATCATACATCTTCTGTGCCTCCTCCAAGGAAATATCAATGCCCTTCTGTTTTTTCACCATCATCTGGATGGTGTCGATGCCACGGGCACCCTCTGTGGCGTAGGCATCGGCGGCTGTCATGTCGATGCCAAACCGTTTCATCGACTCCTGCCATGCCACGGCATGATGGGGCATGCTGTCATAGAGCACGCCGTCCATATCAAAAAGCACGGCCTTGGGAGTGAATTCCCCAAAGCCGTGGGCTTTCAAGTATTGATTGATTTCTTTATTCATTCTTCAGTCTCTCCTGGATAGCCTTGCTCTCTGCCTCATAACCGGGCTTGTTGAGCAGAGCGAACATATTCTTCTTGTAAGCCTCCACGCCAGGCTGGTTGAATGGGTTCACTTCCTCCAACAAACCGCTGATACCGCATGCCTTCTCGAAGAAGTAGATCAACTGACCGAGGTAGTAGGCGTTCAACTCGGGTACGCTCACCAAGATGTTGGGCACGCCGCCGTCAACGTGAGCCAGGCGAGTACCAAGCTCTGCCATCTTGTTCACCTCGTCCACACGCT
>CAVCCB010000228.1:0-2152 GCA_963600595.1 Subdoligranulum sp. APC924/74
TGATGCCGTAGATGATGACGATGAAGGCTCCCGTGGGACCTCCAATCTGTACCTTGCTGCCACCGAAGACAGAGATGATGAGACCTGCCACGATGGCGGTGATAATACCCTTCTCGGGTGTCACGCCAGAAGCGATACCGAACGCAATGGCCAGAGGGAGGGCTACGATGCCCACGATGATGCCGGCCATGAGGTCTGACATGAATGTCTTCTTGCTGTATGTCTTCAGACAAGAAAACAGACTTGACTTAATTGCAAATGCTTTCATTTGATTGTTTGAAAAATATATGTTATCCGATAATGATTTTATCTGCTGTTATTGGATAGCTATGTCCACTGAGACTGGATATACGCGGCATGGGTCAAAATAGGTGGCGCAGCTGGTCGCCATTGCCTTGACGCTCGCCCTCACCTTTCCCTTGAAGGCGGTCCTGCCGTTGACAACCACCTCTACGGGCTTGCCCAGGTCCACTAAACTGTCGTTAAGGTAGATTCTTACCTTGCCGCTCGTCGAGGGACGGTAATGGCGTATGAACTTCAGCTCGATGCCCCAGATGGAGTCGCGCTCCGTGGTCTCGTACTCCACGTCGCTCACCCTCAGGTTCACGGTGTTGCCCTCGATGTTCATCTCATAGTAGGTGCGGGCGTCGGTGGTGGTGGAGGCGGGGCGTTGGATGACCTGCAGGTTATAGAACCCGTTGCGGTGCCTGCCGTCCATGGCATAGTCTTCCCACATCACGGTCTTGGGATAGGGGTTGCGGGTGAAGGTCTTCAGCCATGGGGTGGTGGGACTGTAGTCGATATGGTGCTGGCGGTGGGGAATCAGTTGGATACGGTGGCGGAACAGAGTGGAATGCACGGCTGCCGTGGAGTCGAAAGCCGCCATGATATAACCCGTCAGCTTGTCACGGTAGAAGCCGGTGTCCTCTGCGCCTGTCAACAGGGAGAAGCCTATGTTGGCACAGTTCTCCACGGGGGCGTTCTTCAGGGGCTCGCCACCAGCCATCGGACCCGCTGCGGCCCAGTAGTCGGCATAGAACGAGGCGAGTCGCTGGCTGCCATAGCCTCCTTCCGAGATGCCGAACACATAGATGCGGTTGGCGTCTACGCTGCCTGTCAGGAAATTCTGCCTGAGCAGTTTCTCCCATGTGTATTGCTTTGCCTTCTGCCACCAACGGTAATATTCTCCCTCGTTGGGAATCTGCGGTATGAAATAGATGCAGGGGGCGTCATCGAAATACTTGCCCAATTTCAGACCGTTGCTCCACTCATGGCTCTTGGGACCCGAACCGTGGAGGTAGAGAAAGAGGGGGAGGGGAGAGGAACCAGTGGCTTGCTTCGTGCCATAATAATAAGGAAGGGCGGCATGAGGCTCCAGGGTCTCTGGCAAGTGCCATGCACCCTTGCTGTCGGCAGAGAGCGTGTCGAGGGTTATCAGCCGTTCTTCGTCTGTCTCGGTGTTTGCCTCTTTCCAGGCTTCCCACACCATGTTTTGGTATTTCTTGATGTCCTTTGCCTTGATCTTTTGTGCGAAGTCGAAGTCCTTCGGTCCCTTGTTCTCCATGAACTTCCTGTTGTCTGTTCTCAGGGCATTGGCTCCAGCCTCAAGATACTGTTGAAAATAGCTTTTCAACTTTTGCTTCATGTCCTGCGACTGGGCAAGGAGAGGTGACCCGGAGAGGGGGAGACTGAGTGCCAGGGTGATGGCGAAGATTCGGTATGCTCTCATGCTTTTTTCGTGCAAAGGTACAAAAAAACTCTGAATATCCGACAAAAAGAGGAAGATAAAGCCACTTTTTGCATAAAATTATTGTCAGGATGGAATAAAACCACTCCAATGGGACTGTAGGGGACTGGAGACTGCAACTTACCAGGGCGGGACACCTGAACACTGGGTAGCTCTATACGAAGCGCTTAACAGATTAAAAGAAGTGCTTAGCAGATTCAAATTATAGTATATGCGTGTGCGTGCACATGCAAGTGCGCACACAGGTATAAAATAAGGTAACATAGTTCTCGAATCTCTGAAAATAGCTTTGAAGTGTTAAAATACTGTTAATTTCCAAACTTTTTATCGAAAAGATTTGGAAGTTTGGAGAAATGTTTGTACCTTTGCACTCGCTTTTGAGAAATACACTTTCTCTCTAAGCAA
>CAVCCB010000229.1:0-2123 GCA_963600595.1 Subdoligranulum sp. APC924/74
TCAAGACGGGGAAGATGCTGTCGCCGTTCACCTTGGTCATGTCGCCGCCAGCCTCAGCCACGGCACCCGCCACCTTCTTCATCTCGGGGGCGATATGGGCGTCTATCATCTCCTGATAGCGGCGGAGCTTGGCTGCATGATAGCCGCCGACACTCTTGTGGTAGTAGGAGGTCTCGTTCTCGTTGAAGGTATTGGAGGCGAGGTTCAGCACACGGTAGTCCAGCGCCTTGTCGCGCAGGATAAGCTTGTCGGTCTCTGTCATCTGCTGGGGAGCGTCGCGCTCCATCTTGTCCACGAACATATCGTCGTAGAGGTAGCGCTTGTTCACCATCCACATGTCCACAAGACACAGCACGGCGATGCCGGCAATCATAAACTGCGCACCCAACTTCTTATACTTGTAGAGCATGAGGAAGCCGAAGCCGATGAGAATGATCCAGAACGAGCGCCAGCAGTCGGCAGTGAAGATGCCCTTGCGAATCTCGGTGAGGTTGCTCATGATGGGACCCACATACTCGTTGGGCAACTGCTGCAGAGCCTGTGTCTCCTGTACGGAGATGAAGTCGGGGAAGAACAGTCCGGGCATGAGGGCGAAGAGCAGACAGAAGCCTGCCGTCAGTCCCAAGCTGGTGTAGACCCATTTTGCCTTTTTGGCCAGTATCTCCGGCTCATCCACAATCTTCTTCAGCGCCATCATCGCCAACAGCGGGATGGTGAACTCGGCGATAACGAGGATGGAAGCCACCGTTCGGAACTTGGCGTACATCGGGATATAGTCGAGGAAGAAATTGGTGAAGGGCATGAAGTTCCTGCCCCATGAGAGCAGGATGCTCAGGATGGTGGCTGCGAGCAATGCCCATTTCATCGGTCCCTTCACGATGAAGAGTCCCAGGATGAAGAGCATCATCACGAAGGCTCCCACATACACGGGACCGCTCGTGCCGGGCTGGTTGCCCCAGTACTGTCCCAGTTGCTGGTAGATCTGCACGAAGTTGGGGTCAGCCTTCTCCATCGCCTTCTCGTTCTGTGCGAGGGGCACGCTGGCACCGCCCTTGGCATTGGGAATGAGGAGGGTCCATGTCTCGTCGATGCCATAGCTCCACTGCGTGATATAGTCTCTGTCAAGACCGCTGTTGGTCTGGTTGGCGGAGTTCTTCTTCACCAGTTCACTCTTGCCGCGCATACTCTCCTGTCCGTACTGCCAGGTGTGGTAGAGGTTGGAGAGGTTGAGGGCAATGCCGATGAGGGCACCGGCGGCGCATACTGCCGTCGCCTTGCCAAACTGTGCGAGTTTCTTCTTCTGGATGGCATCCACCAGAAAGGCGATGACCATGAAGAGGATGATGAAGAGATAGTAGTAGGTCATCTGCACGTGGTTGGCATAGACCTCGAACGCCGTGAAGATGGCGGTCACCAACAGACCCTTGAGGTACTTGCCCCTATAGGCGAGCACCACACCGGCGATCATCGGCGGCAGATAGGCGAGTGCCCACACCTTCCAGATGTGTCCGGCGGCGATGATGATGAAGAAGTAGGACGAGAACGCCCAGATGATACTGCCCAGTGCCGCCAGCGACTGCCGGAAGTTGAAGGCACGGAGCAGGATGTAGAAGCCCAGGAGGTATACAAAGACGTACCACACATAGTCGGGCATCCAGAGATGATAGGCGTTCACCACCTGTGTCAGCACCTTGCCGCTGTCGTAGGAAGGCGACATCTGGTAGGTGGGCATTCCTCCGAAGAGGGAGTTGGTCCAGCGGGTTGTCTCTCCCGTCTGCTGGTAGAACAATTCTTTCTCGTGTCCCATCCCCTTGCCGGCGGCAGAGTCATGACGGAACAGGATGCGCCCTTCCATGTCGGCTGGCATGAAATAGACAAAGGCGATCACCGCAAACATAATCACTGCCAGAATATCCAGCAGATACTTCTTCAAAAACTTCATTACTCTATATAAACGTTTATAAATTCAATGCAAAGATAATGAGAATTGGAGACACTGCAAAATAATATCGCCCTTTTTTGCTTTTTTTGGATGCTAAAACCAAGGAAAAGAACTTTTAGTAATAGTAAAAAACAACTTGGTATAAAATTCATGCGGTTTGTCCAGCACGCCCTAACTGTGC
>CAVCCB010000230.1:0-2101 GCA_963600595.1 Subdoligranulum sp. APC924/74
ATGAAAGTCGGATTATTCGTCCCTTGCTATGTGGACGCCCTCTACCCGGAGGCTGGCGTGGCCACATACAAGTTGCTCAAGCATTATGGCTTGGATGTAGGATATCCCGAAAAGCAGACTTGCTGTGGCCAGCCGATGGCAAACGCAGGTTTTCAGGATAAGTCGGAAAAGGTGATCGGGAGTTTCGACCAGCTCTTCAAGGACTACGATTACATCGTGGCTCCATCGGCCTCATGCGCCGCTTATGTCAAGGTGTATTACCCTAAGATTCTGGAGGGTAAGCACGAGTGTGTTTCCTCAGATAAGATTATGGACATTGTGGAGTTTCTTCATGACGTACTGAAGGTAGACCATGTGCCGGGCAAGTTCCCCCATGTGGTGAGTGTCCACAACAGTTGCCATGGTGTGCGCGAGTTGGGCTTGTCGTCGCCTTCGGAGCGCCACATCAAACCCTTCAACAAGATTATAGACTTATTGAATAAGGTGGAAGGCATCACCATACACGAACCGGAGCGCAAGGATGAGTGCTGCGGTTTCGGCGGTATGTTCTCCATTGAGGAACCGGCAGTCTCCACCCGCATGGGCGAGGACAAGATTCGCCGCCACATGACAACGGGTGCCGAATACGTGACGGGGCCTGACTCCTCCTGCCTGATGCACATGGCGGGCATCGCCAAGAAGGAGAAGTTGCCAATCAAGTTTATCCATGTTGTTCAAATATTAGCTGCAGGACTATGAGTACAGAACATTCCAAGAGAGCCGCTGTCTTCAACAAGGATGTAGAGAAGACCACGTGGCATGACAATACATTCTGGTCGGTGCGCCAGAAGAGAGACCTGATGGCTCAGCAAGTGCCTGAGTGGGAAGAACTACGCGAGCATGCCTCGCAAATCAAGAAGCACACCATCACCCATCTGGCCGACTATCTCGATATGTTTTCCAAGAATTTGGAGAGCCGCAGCGTGAAAGTGCACTGGGCGAAGGATGCACAGGAATTCAACGAGATAGTGCTCGACATCTTGCAGAGCCATAACGTGAAGAAGATGGTGAAGTCGAAGTCGATGCTTACCGAGGAGTGTGAGATGAATCCCTATCTGGAACAGCATGGCATCGACGTGGTGGAGACAGACTTGGGTGAGCGCATCATCCAGCTCCTTCACCAGAAGCCCAGCCATATCGTGATGCCCGCCGTGCATCTGAAGCGCGAGGAGGTGGGAAGGATGTTTGAGGAGAAGGGTATCTCCAAAGAGATAGGCAACTACGACCCCACATACTTGACTCGCTGCGCCCGCTATCATCTGCGCAACCAGTTTATGGAGGCTGGAGCTGGCATGACGGGCTGCAACTTCGGCGTGGCTGCCACGGGCGACTGCGTGGTATGTACCAACGAGGGAAATGCCGACATGAGTACTTCCATGCCCAAGCTCCACATTGTGGCGATGGGTATCGAGAAACTGGTGCCCGACTACAAGTCGTTGGCCGTGTTCCAACGCTTGCTTTGCCGTTGCGGTACGGGTCAGCCCACCACTACTTTTACCTCTCATTTCCGTCAGGCTCGTCCGGGTGCCGAGATGCACGTGGTGTTGGTGGACAATGGCAGGAGCGACATCCTTGCCGACAAGGACCACTGGCAGACGTTGAAGTGTATGCGCTGCGGTGCTTGCATGAACACTTGCCCTGTGTATCGCCGTTCGGGCGGATATAGCTATACCTACTTTATACCAGGTCCCATCGGCGTGAACCTCGGTATGTTGAAGAATCCCCAGCAGTATTCGGATAATGTGTCAGCCTGTACATTGTGCCTCTCTTGCGACAATGTATGCCCATCGAAGGTAAGCCCTGGTTCGCAGATCTATGTATGGCGACAGAGTTTGGAGAAATTGGGCAAGGCAGACCCTGTGAAGAAGGCGATGTCGTGCGGCATGAAGTATCTCTTCGACCGTCCGGCACTCTATACCACCGCCTTGAAGTTTGCGCCACTCGCCAACTTGGTGCCTGATTGTATGGCTGGCATGGGCGGCCTCAATGCCTGGGCCTTTGGACACGCCATGCCTGAGTTTGCCAAGAAATCGTTTCACCAATTATGGAAGGAAGGAAAGGT
>CAVCCB010000231.1:0-2083 GCA_963600595.1 Subdoligranulum sp. APC924/74
TGGCCTTCTTGGCCCACTGCTTGTTGAAGTACTGGTAGAGCGTGAGCGACAGGGTTGAGGCACGGCAGATGCTCTCCTCTTGTGTGCCCATGCCTTTGTTGTAGCCTCCACAGGCATGCAGGGCATCAGCAGGGTTCAGCACGGCAGGGTTGAGTCCGCGGTCGATAAGCATCTTGGCCACCACGAGACAGTCTTCGTTGATGCATCCTGTGATGGTGCCGGAGACTTTGGAGGCAACACCATTGGCATCCACCTCTTCCTTATATACCTTAGTGCCGTCGATGAGAGTCTGACGGTCGCCGAGGGAGATGATGTTGCCCGAAGGCGCCTGGTACTGCCAGTCGGAGAATATCATCTGGTTGTTCTTGTACACGCGCAGACGGATGCCCGATACCACATGGGGCGACTTGCTGCGCAGTTGGAAGAGGACATCATTGCCATTCCACACCTTCTGCTCGTTGAGAGCCTGCGTCTTCTTGCGGTTGGATATCTTGTGTGCGATATCGTCGGCGTTGTGGATGAGTTGGCAGAAGGGATCGGCCATGGCCGCTTCAAACTCGGCCTGATAGGGGTTCGTTGGCTTGTAGTCATCCTCCCTCTTCACCTCGAACTCGCCCATATGCCACCAGATGGCCTGGCTCTCGTCGCGGGTCAACTCCAGTCCTATCTCTTTCAGCAGACGCAGTGACTGCATGCCGTGCCCAAGTTTGCGCACCTCCTTATTCTTGATGGGGTAGCCGTCGGCGGCAATGGTATAGACGTTCTTCTTGAACACGTCGTGAAGTAGTGAGGCGATGATGACACTCTCTTTGGGGTATTTAGCCTTGAAGGCATCATCGCGCGTCTGCCAGTCGGCCATGGCGTTCTCGTAAACGTCGTAGGAATGGCTGGCCAGACCGCCCCGCCAGTTGTCGTGACCCATCTCGGAGGCTGCAGCATCAAAGAAGCTGTCGCCCGACTTCAGCCAAGCGATGGTTTCCTCCATGCCTTTGCGCCCTGTAGAGCGCAAAAGGCCGCAAATTGTTGTTTCGTAGTCTATTGTCATTATTCTCAATTGATTATAGGTTTGTAATTCCTTTTATTTCATTCACTATCATCCATTTTGCGAATATAGTTCGTTTACCGCGGAATTCCATGAAGTTCACGTTTCGCAGAGTAAGTGAGAATTCTGGAAGTACAACGGAATTGATGACATCTTGTATCTGTGTAATGTCGGCATTGCCTATCGCTACTTCTCCTAACGTCACATGGAACAGAAATTTGGAACGCATTACTGCTCCATTCTGTTCCAATGTCTCACGTATGTTGTTTACCAAGCATTGAAATCCTTCGGGGACATCACTTGTCGTAAGGTTTATGACATACTTTGTACCTGACTGCGCACGGAACACGTTCAGTCTGTCAAACTTGATGACAGGCGCTTTCGCTTTGGACAAACATGGTTCCACCCCTGTGGCAACCGCATCTACATCAGGTGTCTCGTCAATGAACGCCAATGTAAGATGCGGATGTCCTGGTATCTTCCATGCTACCTTGATACCGGCAATGCCGAATGCCCGTTTCAGTTCTGCAATCCATTGTGCATCGCTTCGTAGCGGCACTTTAATCTCGATGTAACTTTGCATCACAATTGTTTAGAAACTCAAGATACTGGCTTGAAAGTGCGTCTTTTCGTCTGATTCCGTATTTTGGGCGGTTGTATTGTTTATATCCATAATTCTTTATTTTTTCAGTACACTAATAAAATCAAGTGCATCCTCCGGCAACTGATATTCCAGCTTGCCGTTGTCGCGTAGTTCCATCAGGAGTTTGCCGAGGACGTTCGGACCTTGGAACACATCGCCCACCTGACGAGCACCCCACAACGGCTCTTTGCCGTGAAGGTGCTTGGTCTCATCCTCCACGATAAAGAGATCTTTGCTGCGCTCCAGTTCGTCGCGGAATGCCTTGCACTGCTCATACTTCTTCTGCAAACAGAACTTCATGGCATCCATGATGATGTCCTGCCAGTCGGTGCGCCACTCCTGACCGTGCTCCTTCAGAATCTTCGCCATCTGCCGCTTGAAGCAGATGCCGCAGGGCT
>CAVCCB010000232.1:0-2059 GCA_963600595.1 Subdoligranulum sp. APC924/74
TGAAGGTCTTGGCAATGAGTTCAAATTCCTGTTCCATTATTGAATTCTATATCTAATAAACTTTGTTTTTCTTTTCTGTATTTCTTTGTTTTGGGCTGCATGTCCTTGGTAACCCATACGTTGGCTCCCACCACGCATCCCTTGCCAATGGTGATGCGCCCGAGGATGGTGGCGTTGGCGTACACCACCACATCGTCTTCGAGGATGGGGTGGCGCGGAATGCCCTTGATGGGATTGCCCTCCTTGTCGAGCGGGAAACTCTTGGCTCCGAGCGTCACACCCTGGTATAGCTTCACGTTGTTGCCGATGATGCAGGTGGCACCGATGACAACGCCCGTGCCGTGGTCGATGGTAAAATGTTTGCCTATGGTGGCTTCGGGATGTATGTCGATGCCGGTCTCGGAGTGTGCCATCTCGGTCATCATACGTGGGATAAGGGGTACGCCCAGTTCGCAGAGCACATGCGCCAGACGATAATTGGTAATGGCCTTGATGACGGGATAGCATGATATAATCTCACCGTGGCTCATGGCGGCAGGGTCGCCCTCGTAGGCAGCCTCCACGTCGGTGGCGAGAATCTTGCGCAGTTCCGGCAGGCGCATGATGGCCTTGGCAGCGATGACACTGGCGCGGGCACGCAGGCGCTGCAACTCTGCCGATGTCTCACTCTCGCAGTCGTTGACAAAACAAAGGCCGGCGAGAATCTGCTCGGCCAGCAGTTCGTGCAACTTCTCCACCCTTACGCCAATGTGGTACTTGATGGTGGAGATGTTGACTGACGAGTTGCCGAAGTAACCGGGAAAGAGGATGGAGCGTGCCAGTCCTATGATGTCCTCCAGAGCGCATGCCGACGGCAACGGGTTGCCGTCGCGGTGCTGGTGGAAGAGACCTCGCAGCGAGTCTTCGCTTGCGAGCTTGTCAATGGTATCGGTTAGCTGTCTTGTCAGCGTGTCTTTGCTCATCAGTGTTTCTTTTTCGGGGAAAATCTGCTGCAAAGTTACGATTATTCTCTTGATTGGCAAAGGGGGCGTGTCATTTTTTTAGCTTTGAGGGCGATAAGCAGCAATGCTGTCGAGGAAGAGAAGCAGTCGGTTGGTGACATTTACCTCGCTGACGCCGGAGTCGAAATCGAGCGAGAGGAGGTTGAGGTGCGGGAAACGTTCGTGCAACCGCTTCTCTATACCCTTGCTGATGACATGGTTGGCGATGCAGCCGAAGGGCTGCAGCGAGATGACGTTGTCCACACCGTCGCGTATGTAGCCCACGATGTCGGCGGGCAAGAGCCATCCCTCGCCAAACTGTGCCGCAAGCGATACCAGTCCGTCCACTTCCTTGGCATCGTCGTAGATGTTGGTAAACTTGCGGAAGTAGCGGAACCTGGACGCAGCCTTGTTTACTTGTTTCAGTCGGCGGCCCACCAGTCCCTTGTAGGCTCCCTTCACCACAAAATCGGGTACCTTGCTGCAACTGAGGCGCATGTGCTTCTGTACCTCCACATTGACAAACTCCTGCAGGAAGAAGGGTGCCAATAGCGGCGGTACCACCTCGATGCCCTTGGAGATGATGTACTGCTCCAGGAACTGGTGACTGAAAGGATTGAACTTCAGGAAAATCTCGCCTACGATGCCCACTCGCGGAACGTCCTTGTCGAGTGTCATCGTGTCGAATTCCCCGGCAGCCTGCCCTAAGAGTTTGATGAGTCCTTTGGCTGAGTTGCGGGCTATCGGTTCGTCGATGAGGCGCATGTATTTGTCGCGCAACTCCTTGGCGATGCCCGGCTTGCGCTCCCTCACGATGCAGGCATTGTACATCTCGTTGACGGCATCACCGTAGAGAATGGCGGTGATGATGATCTGCGAGTATTTGAGCCAGGGTATGTTAAAACCCTCCTGCTCGTTGTAGTCCTGCTTGTCGTCGGTGCTGCCGTTGGCCTCGCTTGTCGAGGCTGTCACACCTAAGGTAAGGAGTGGTACGTCCTGGAATCCGTTGTCAACCATGGCGCGCTTGATGAGTCCGGCATAGTTGGTGGCACGGCATTGCCCGCCCGTCTGGCTCATCA
>CAVCCB010000233.1:0-2051 GCA_963600595.1 Subdoligranulum sp. APC924/74
GGTTATGAAGTCTCCGAAATGCAGCATCCTTTGGTGGCACGGTTCACATACAACGTGACCATCGGAGCCAACTCCACGGTGACGAAAGATGTGCCCGACAATGTTGTCATCGCAGGCAGTCCTGCGAAAATCATAAAATACAAAAACGAATGATGAAATCAATTCTTCTTCAATGTAAATTCCTCTTGGTGGAATTTCTGAATATCACTTACCAGCTTGTGCCTAACCCTCTCCGCAACGGCTACTTGCGGCTGTTTGGAATACGATTCGGGGGGGAATCTTGCATCCACCGGGGATGCAGGTTCTTCCATGTGGGTAAGATGTGCGTTGGCAGGAATACCGTGATCAATTTCGGATGCTACCTCGACAACCGTCGGGGCATCTGCATCGGGAACAATGTCGGTATCGCCCATAACACAAAGATTTATACGTTAGGTCATGATTTGAACGACCCGAAGTTTTCCACCAAAGGTGCGCCTGTGCATATCGGGGATAATGTGTTCATCTTCTCCAATGCGCTGGTGATGCCGGGAGTGACCATCGGACAGGGTGCCGTCGTGCTGGCTGGCAGTGTGGTGGCCAAGGACGTGGAGCCTTGGACTATCGTGGGCGGCAACCCGGCGAAGAAAATCAGGGAGCGGAATCGTGACGTGGATTACAAACAAGTTTATAGATACTGGTTCGCTTTATAAATGAACAAACCAAACATACTTTTCCTTACGAAGTCGCTGGGCATAGGAGGTGTCGAAATCGTAACTGTGACCTTGGCAAAGGCATTTGCCAAGCGTGGTTTCAATGTGGGGCTTTTCTGTTTCTTCATGCAGGATGACAATGTGCTGGGGATGTTGCCTAAGGATATTCCTGCCTTTGTAGGACATGGATACAAGGAAAGCCGGGAGAATGTGGAAACCTTGCGGCGCATCCTCGTGGAACGTAAGATAGACATCGTCATCAATCAGTGGGGCTTGCCCTTCCTGCCCATCCGTGTCATCAACAAGGCAAGGAAAGGGCTGGACGTAAAGGTGATTTCCGTTTACCACAACCAAGTGGACACCAACGGAAAGTTGAAGGCTTGCGACCAAGCCATCGAGCGATGCACCAACCCTTTGCTGGGGGCAGTGCTGAGATTCAAGAGATGGGGAGTGAAGCTGGTGACAAGTCGCTCCATGCGCTATGTCTATAATCACAGCGACCTGTACGAGGTGCTGTCGCCGAGCTTTATTGACATCTTCAAGCAGTTTACGGGCATCAAGAACCCGACAAAGCTGGTGGCGCAAACCAATCCTGTAACGATTGAAAACAATGCGGATGCTTCCTTGGAGACTTTTCATAAGCTGAAGGAAATCATCTATGTGGGAAGGTTGGACTTCGTACAGAAGCGGGTGTATCGTGTGATAGATACATGGAACTATCTGGAGGAGCGTTTCCCCGACTGGCATTTGACCATCGTGGGAGATGGCGAGGACCGGGAGAACTTGCAGCGGCATGTGGAGTCTTTGGGCTTGAAACGTGTGTCGTTTGAAGGGTTCCAAAATCCGTTGGAATACTACAAACGAGCCAAGCTATTGCTGCTGACCTCCGACTTTGAAGGGTTCGGTCTTGTCATCGTAGAAGGAATGTCCTATGGTGTCGTTCCGTTTGTATATGGCAGTTATCCTGCCGTATTCGACATTGTGGATTCCAATCAAAACGGTTACATCCTGCCGATGGCGGAGAATGGTTATGATGCAGAGGCCATGGCTAACAAAATGGCAGAAGTGATGGGAAATCCTGAAAGCTATCAAGTAATGGCGTTGGCAGCAATAGAGAAGAGCAAGGAATACTCGGTGGAGAGGATATATGCTGAATGGATGAAAACATTTAATTCGTTGTGAGCGAAAGCGTTAAAATAATGCAAGAAGTTTGGCGGTGTGAGGGGAAATATGTATCTTTGCGTTTGGAAATGTTTCTAAACGATTAAAAGGAGAAGAATATGAGAAAGATAGAGGAGCGATATATCAGCTTGCTGACCGACTTCGGCTTCAAGCGCATCTTTGGAACAAAGCCCAACA
>CAVCCB010000234.1:0-2000 GCA_963600595.1 Subdoligranulum sp. APC924/74
AGATGCATACATCAAAGGCAAGCTCATCACGCTGCTCAATGTCCTCATCGCACAGATGATAACCGTGAACCAAGTATCTGTCCTTGACATCAATACCCAACTGATAGAAATGTCGGAACAATGCCAGCAGAAACTCAACCAAACGTTTTCGAAGTATGGCATTGAGCTGACGGATTTTTCCATCATGTCTGTCAATGTGCCACAGGATGACCCGAGCATCGTGAAGCTGAAGGAAGCGAAGGACACAATGGCGCGTTTTGCAGTGACGGGAAAGGACTTCTATCAGATGGAGCGCAGTTTTGATGTTCTTGACAAGGTTGCCGCCAATGAAGGTGCTGGAGGACAGTTTCTTGCTATGGGTGCAGGACTCTCTGCCGGTATGGGTGTTGGCAACACCATCGGCCAGATGGCTTCGCAGTTGATAAACACGAATCCGGGTGGAGGAGGCAACACACCGCCGCCACCGCCTGGTGCATCCTTTTACCTTTATATAAATGGACAGCAGGTGCCCAATCAGTCGATAGCTCAGATATCTGCCCTGCTGACACAGGGTGTCATTAATGCGAGTACGCTGGTATGGCGTGCAGGTATGCCGGCATGGGTGCCTTTGGTGCAAGTGCCAGAACTTGCAGCTTTGACCGGGCAACAGGCAACACCGCCCCCACCACCAGTTCAACCCTAAGCACTTACAGTTATGAAGAAAGTAATACTTATCTCTGGAGTCATCCTCCTCGTTGTCAATATACTATTCGGCCTGATTATTTCTGCTTATGCCCCACTTAACGTGGGAATCAACTGCGGAGTGATTGCACTGACCACGGCACTCATCTACAGCCTCAATATCGTCAGGCTCAAGGATGCCTTTGTCGTTTCGTTCACCATCCTGTTCTCCCTATTGGGCTCCATAGAATTTCTCATCGGTCTGTTTGCTGGAGACAAGTTGGAAAACAACTGGTGGCTTATACTTGTCATCATCTCCACAGCGTTTGAGCTGATAGTCCTACTAATAGCAACAAAAGTTTCAAAAATCAAATAAAGTAACAAATGAGTACAGACAACAATATCGCCGTTTGTCCACAATGTGGTGCAACGGGCAAGGCTGGAAGATTCTGCGAGTATTGCGGAACAAAAATTCCGATGCCTATAAAGAAGGCCACAAAGGTGAAAAGTAAAGGCCCATTCTTATGGATCAGTGTTTGTCCACAAGGATTTGTACCAGTCCCAGACTATGTCGAAGGAAAGCCCCAAAATGGCACGCTTGAATATATGGTGGTTGAAAAGAAGGAGTCGCGTCAATTCTTGGAAACCGTGATGGTAGACGATGACTCATCTTTGGAAGCGATGTTGGAGGCAATTAGCCGTGGGGAGAAAATAAAGAAACATCCGGAAACACGGACACGCTACGAAGATGAATACACTTATGCCATCATCAGCCGTGAAGGAAAATTTGTGGTTGCACCTTCATCCGAAGAAATTACATTGTTTGCAGACAATTACGACTATATAGAAGGGCTGAGCAAATTGGCAAATATCCATACAGGCATAATATTGGACGACTTATGGAACATAAAGATTGCTGGAGATTATATCGTTTATAGGAACTATTACGATAAGCCTTGGGGCATATTCAACCGTAAAGCACGAACAGCAATCGCCTTAGACAAAGAGATTCCTGCTGACTATGGATACATGGAGATGGATAATGACAATCTGTTCCTTTTCACCAAAGAGGTTGCGGATGACAGGACTTTGACTTGCACCGTACAAATAATTGGCAATCAAGGAATCGTAAGTATTGACGAAAAGGGTGAACAAGAAGCTAAAGAGGAAGAGCAAAGGGTCGAAAAGGAAGAGGAAGAGAAGAAAGAAATCTGTGAGGAAAAGGAAAAGAGGGAGGAAAAGGGATGCTGTATTTCCCTTGCCATATTGGTTTTAGCGTTGTTTGCCGGAGGCATTTTCTTAGCCATCCATTTGTATCCATCCACCTCCCTTTATTATCC